>CAYPZY010000041.1:1442-12215 GCA_964415155.1 uncultured Bdellovibrionales bacterium | reverse complement strand
GTCGTTTGACGTTGGCCGCCTCACCGCTAGGTTTAATGACATACTGACCCGGACTTTTGCGAACATGGTCAATAGCTTCATCGAAATCAAAAAAATCGCGATAGGGAATAATGTTCACCCCGGCGCGCTTAAGCTCTTCTTGGCCAAAGGAACGATCGTCCTCCAGTCGATCAGTGTAGGGGGTTCCGCCAATGACCTTTTTGCCTTGGGCGCGAAGACGTTGTGCCTTTTCCCCTTGGCCTAAAACGTCGTCAAAAACAATGACGTCTGCCCAATCGACGTTTTTTTCCCAATCGTCAGTTTTTGGCACAAAACCGTCGGCGATGTCCTTTTCGGTTTTAGAATGAATGTAGTATAGAACGTCGTGGCCTTCTTTAGAAATTTGCCAGGCGATATCACCGATCAGGCTTGAGAGAGAAACAAAAAGAAATTTCTTTTTTTCCATCGCCATGATTTACAGAAAAAGTTTGGTTGACGCAAGAAAGTTTTTTTTACGACGAAACAAAATTTCCGTCACGAATGACCAATGTCTTTTTGGCATAGTCAGCGAGAACTGGGTCGTGAGTCGCAAAAATAAAAGTGGTGCCCTTTTCCTCATTAAGTTTTTTCATCATTTCCAATATTGAACGTGAGGTTTGCGAATCTAAATTTGCTGTCGGCTCGTCGGCAATGACGAGCGCCGGTAGTGTAACCATAGCTCTAGCTATAGCGACCCGCTGCCGCTGTCCTCCTGAAAGTTCATCGGGTCTATGGTTCTTGTGCTGGTGAAGACCCGTCTTCTCGATCCATTCGTCCACGCGTTTGACTTTTTCATTGCGGGAAATATCATTTCTGATCATCAAAGGTACCATGACATTTTCCTCCAAGGTCAGAACTGGGTTCAGATTGAAGGATTGAAAGATGAACGATATAGAGTGAGATCTAAGGGTGGCCAAGTCATCAAAGTCGTTAAAGCTTACTCTTCGGCCATTAAGGTAAACTTCACCTTCCGTTGGTTCATCGAGAAGACCGACAATGTTCAATAGCGTCGATTTTCCCGAACCCGAAGGTCCACGAACGGTAATGAAGTCGCCCTTTTCAACGGAAAAATCAATACCACGAAGGGCATGTACAAAAGTTTTTCCCGTGACATATTTTTTGTGGATATTTTTTAGTTTAAGCATTTCTTCTCCTAAAAACTATATTTAACATCCCAGCGTGCCTGGTAATCAAAGGGAACAGACGAGTACTGTTTACCGAAAACATAAACACCAGTGAGGCCGGTAACCATTCGGTCATCAATGATGTACTCACCACGTAAGAGGGTGAGCCATGATTCGTCTTCCAGACTACGAATGAGTGAAACAAAAACATTGTAGCGGTTAAGAGCTTCGATAAGACTGGTGGTAAATAACAGGTAATGTTTGCGGGTAAAAAGAAGCGAGGTCTGTTCGTCACCGTTCACAAAGTATTCTAATTTAAAGCTCCAGTCGTTGCTGCCTTCATAACTAACACCTAACAAATGTTGGCTCGCTTGTTTAGAGATGACTTTGCTCCAGTAACCCACTTCGTAGTAGAGTTTAAAGCTGTTTGCGATGATTCCTTGTAAAGCGACTCCCGCAGCTGTGGTCTCGTCAAAGCGCCCTAAAGAAAAGCTCACGTCGATGTTTTTAAATTGTTGTAAGGTGCGAACGAGGGTGCCGCGATATTTGGATTGCTCGGCAGGCCAGCCGCCTGCGTTTTGTTGATCTACGGGTAACACAAAAAAGTCATAAGAGGCGTGAGGGATCTGGTAGGAAGCCCGCGCTAGCCACTCGCCGCGGCGGTCTTCGCGTAGACCCGGCAAGTTTGTAGTGGAAAAAAGTAAGTCACTTGGGGAAATAACGATGCCGGGAGATCTTCGGTTTCGTTCCTTACCTAAAGCGAGAATCACATGGTCGCTTACTTGATAGCGGGCTCCCAGTTGGTTGAGGAATCCTTGCGTATGACTTGAACCGTCAGTGTAATTAGCAATACCATCGATAAAACTGGTTATCTGGCCTGACTTGTAGTCCGCCGCAAAACTTGCTTCTATGTTGGGGAATTCTTCAAAGACTTTCTGTTTGATTGACGTGTGTGTCCACTCTGCAAGAAGGTAGCTACGATAGCGAAAGTTGTCGTTGCGAATTTCTCTATTTTTTTCCTGAGACTGTTCCTCTTGTAAACCAGTGGCCTCTTCAATTTCTTGAGCTAGCAATGGCCGGGGGCTGAGCAAAATGAGCAACAAGAGAAATTTCATATCACTTTCCTAAGTTGTCCACGGCAAAGCGACTGTCGGGAAACTTCTGTCCTAAGGTAATTTCAATAACTTTCATCTCCGATTTCTGTTTCGTAATTACATTTTCCATCACTAGTCGAGAAGGACGTGTGAGTTCTCCGAAAGTTTTTATTGAACCGTAAAGGCACTTCTTTAAAAGCGTACCTGTTGAGTCATAAAAATATTGTTGAACAGGCATCTTATCTTTTTTATTTATCCACAGACGCATCTTTGCATAAGATGCCTCTGAACCCTTTGCTGTCAGATCGATAATCCACTGGTTCTCGCTATCTTTGGCCATTTCGGCTTTGTATTGGTTGAGCCAGTCGACTCGTAAGACGTCGGCATTTGAGAAGTCGCCGCCAGCAAAACTTTCGCGATCGGCAACGCGAACAGCTCGACCGACATTTGGCATGTAGGTCCATATCACATCCTTTTGGCGAAGTACTTCACGGCCCTTTTCTCTTTCCGGTTTTAGAAAGTACCCGTGAGAATTGTCGACGTCTCTCACGGTGAAGCTGACCTCATAGGTCATTACCGTGCCATCAGTGCGATAGTTGGTGAAATTGTAAAGAGCTTTAAAGTTTTTAGGCGCGAGCGCCTTTTCCACATCGGCTACCACACTGGTAGCATCGACCGCGAAGGAAAAATTCGTCGCAATCAAAAACATAAATAGTAAAGTCATATATACTCCTAAACTGCGCTTAGCGCCTGCACGGGCCGCATGTGACTTGCTCGATAAGCGGGGTAAAAACTCGCACCTAGAGCTGCACTTAATGCCAACACAAAAACTTCGATGACAAAATTAACGGTCACAAAAGGAAATAGAACCGTCGTTACACTCTGACCGGGTATCGCAAATACCACGCCCTTTTGATTTAAATAAGCGAGAATGAGCGAGATGAGTGTTATGCCAGTGATGCCTCCGGCAAAACCAATCACGGCAGACTCGCATAAAAATAGAAATACGATATGAATTCGCCGATATCCCAAAGCCATTAGAGTGCCGATCTCTCTCGTTCGTTCCATAACTGTCATGAGAGAAGTGTTAATAATTGCGGATATGACGATCATGAAAACGATCAAGAGAACAATATTAAATATCATGTTTTGCAGATTCATAACGTCACGAAAAAATCCGCCAATCTCGAGCCAAGTTTCGACGATATGATCAGCGGGAAGTCTGCGAATCAGTTCCTGCTTGTAGAGTTCAAGTTTGTCGGTCTCGTCAGTGGTCGTTCTGATAGCGATTTCTGAAGTCTGGCCCTGCAACCCCAAGGTCGTCTGAATCGTAGAAAAATCCATCCACGCCATTCTTGCTTGGGCGTTTGGTAGAGCGTAGTCAATCACTCCGGTGATGTGCGCGACTATGGCTTGTTGCATATTAGCTTTATCCTGCAGAAGCACGACTACCTCGTCACCGATTTGTGCTTGCAAACCACGTAGTAAGCTTGGCGTCACCATTATTTGATGATTACCGGTGGCATTCGCGTTGCTCTGAGATTTTATTTCTGTGGGAGAGGTGGTCTCATCGAGTCCTTTCGCCTCACTTAAGTCTTCGTCACGCAGGGTTTCTGTCTGCCGTTCTTTACTAGATTGTAAGAGCTCACCACTTTGTAAAGCGTCTTTAAGTCGCGGACATACGACGAGCTCGCTTTGAGAGTTTATTGCTGTGATTATTACGGGAGTGGTCGACTGTGATTTTTGATGGTTGAGCAGTCCCATGACTCTCAGGCGGGGAGTAACCTCGGTAATGCCAGGTGAGTTTTTAATGGACTCAATGATTTCAGAAGTAAACGGTATCAAAATTTTGTAGGGATTAGCCTCAAGGGTATCTTGATAACCCTTTCGATGAACCTGCAATTCTCCATGCATCTTTCTTATAAGGGCGCTGCGAAACTCTCTTTGCAGTCCATTGAGTAGCGCGCGGGCGCTCATTACTACGGAGACTCCCAGAAATACAGTGATGATGGTTATGAGTGCGCGGCGCTTATTTCTTCCGACGTTACGAAAAGCTACTTTTACCAAATCCCACATTCTGACCTCGCGAGTATAGTGGTTACTATACTCCCCATGTTAGGGGTATAGTGTTCACTTTACAAGTAAAATCTTTTCGTTTATAAAGTTACCCATGCGCAAAAACGAACGTGTGAGCCTTGAAAAGTTAATCCATGAAGCCAGTCTTTACGATGCTCCTGTCACGGAGAAGCAAAAAGACATTTTGACGGCAGCTGAGAGGTTATTCTCGGAGCAGGGATTTTCTGACACGGCGACGGCACAGATCGCTAAGCAGGCAGGTGTTACTGAGAAGACTCTTTTTAAACACTTTCCTACCAAGGCCGATCTTTTGCGGCGGGTGATGTTTCCTCTTATATTAAGGTTTTTCGTGCCGATGCAAATCAAGCACATGAAAACTTTAATCAAAAAAGCCAATCACTCGCCAGAAGAAATTATTAAGACAATCTTTCATGATAGACTGAAAACCATTTCGCAGCACCATGGGAAAATTAAGTTAGTCATGGGTGAGTTATTGAAAAACGAAAGTCTTCGCCAGCAAGTTGCTGAAATCTGGCATGATCAGTTGTGGGTCGAAATAACCCAGTTAATAGATATTCTGAAGAAAGAGGGGAGACTGCGTAAAAATCTTAAAACAGCGGCCATTGCACGGGCGATCGTATCGATGATCGTGAGTTACATGCTTTCCAGTCAATTAATTAAAAATAATTGGAATCACGACGACGAATTAGAGCAGATGACAGAAATTTTATTGAGAGGGATCGCGCCTTGAAATTTATTTCTCTTACAAAGGGTGGAATAAATGTGAACTTGCATGTTTTGCCCAATGCCCCTAAATCGCAAATCATTGGACCCCATGGGGAGTCTTTAAAAATCAAAATTAACGCGCCTCCAATTGATGGCAAAGCTAACCAAGAGATTGTAAGATTTTTTTCAGAACTACTCGATGTCGCCAAGACCAGTATGGAAGTAGTCAAAGGCGGAAAATCAAAAACGAAGGTTCTTTTTATACGGAACATTTCCAGAGAAACTTTTTTAGCAAAGGTAATGCATGAATAGTTTAGTCGTTTGTATTCAATGTGAAGCTGTAAATAGAATAGATCTTTCACGAGGCCATCCCGTTTGTGGAAAATGTCAGGCAAATTTACCCATCAAAGATGGCGTCATCGATGTTTCGGATGCGACTCTTAGCAAGCTTTTGAGGAATTCAACAATTCCTGTTGTTGTGGATTTCTGGGCACCGTGGTGTGGACCCTGTTTGTCCTTCGCGCCTACTTATAAGGAAGTCGCCAAGAAATATGCTGGTAAAATGTCCTTCACCAAGCTTAATACTCAGGATCATCCGCAAGGCGGCAGTCGTTATAATATTCGCGGTATCCCCACATTGGTAGTTTTCAAAGATGGTCGCGAAGTGAATCGCCAATCAGGAGCAATGCCAGAGGAGGCCTTGATTGACTTTCTTCGCAACTGGATGTGACTCGGCGAATTTAATATTTTCTTTTTTCTTTTCTATGCTACATTTTTGTCTCGAGGTGCCTAATGGAAAAAGTCAAAGCTCAGGTTATGCGACGATTTGATTTACCGCCGGAGAAAATCTTTGAAGCATTCTTAGATCCGAAAAAAGCGTCTAAATTTATGTTCGCAACTGAAAATGGTGAAATGATCAAAGCGGAGATTGATCCTAAAGTTGGAGGTTCCTTTTTATTTGTAGATCGTCGACCGACCGGTGATGCATCTCACTACGGCACTTGGATTGAATTGATTAAACCTAAAAAAATAAAATTCACTTTTGCCGTTCAAAAGGAGGCAGAAGGCGATCCTGTCACAATCGATATTTCCCCTCAGGGCAAAGGCTGCAAGGTAACGCTTACCCATGAGATGGACGCAAAGTATGCTAATCTTCGCGAAAAGGTTGCCGAGGGATGGAATGGAATTCTTGCCGGTTTAGCGATGGCTCTCGCGGGATGATGCCGACGAGACTCATTCACCACGCTGACGCCATCACTTGGTTAAGGGAACAACCGACTTTGCAAGGTTGCTCGGTGGTCACGTCGTTACCCGATGTTTCGGAGTTTGCCTCTTTAAATCTATCAGAATGGAAGGCTTGGTTTGTCGAGGCGGCTAGACTTGTCTTCTCTAGATGTCCCGATGACGGTGTCAGTATTTTTTATCAGTCGGATATCAAACGCGATGGCGTTTGGATTGATAAGGGATTTCTAATTCAAAAGGCTGCTGAATCCATTGGTCATGAACTTATCTATCACAAAATCATTTGCCGATCGCAACCCAGTACCGTGACTTACGGTCCTCCAGGTTACTCTCATCTGCTCTGCTTTTCAAAAAGTGTACGTATGGATCTTTCTAAGTCGACCCCAGATGTCTTGCCATTAGCGGGAAAAACAACATGGACACGGGGAATGGGAATTGAGGCCTGCAAGCTAGCTTGTCAGATCATTGCGGAACACACTTCTTCACATACTATTATTGACCCCTTTTGTGGACATGGAACAGTTTTGGCCGTCGCTAACGATTTTGGTTTCAATGCTGTAGGTGTCGAAGTTGTAAGAAAGCGTGCGAAGATAGCCCAGAACCTTTCTATCGAAAGCCTTGCAGGCGAAAGTATGGAACAGAATTAGCAATATCTCCATCAGTAGCTTAGAAAACGAATATATCGCTTAAGGGGCAAAGAAGAGCGACGTTTTTGGTAGTGAAGCTATAGTTATTACAATCCGGGGGGAATACAGTGAAAGCCAAGCTTTTATTTTTAGGTCTAATTCTGTTGAGCGTATCGGCCCAGTCAAAAACAGTTTCGGTTTTTTGCGATGATGGTAAGGGAAAGCAAATTTCTTTTGAATCTGACCTTCCACACTCAAGACTTCCGCAAAAGATTACTCGTATGGAAATGAACGGCGCCGCTCAGGATTTTGAAGATGTGTCCTTTCTTCCCATTTACAGCGAAGGCACCATTAAGGTCCAACTCAAAATTGCGAAGGAGTCATCGTTTCAGTTTCAAGTATCTAAGTGCGAAGATGATTTTGATTCTGGGGGAGAGGGGTATTTGAGATTGTGGGTTGGTGGAATAAGGAAGTACTCGCCCCACAAATTGCAATGCATCTGTAAATTGCAATAATTTCGGATCAAACTAAACATTTTTCCCGTCATATTTGTCGATGGGGATTTTTTCGAAATCAAAATTGTCAAGACAGCGAACATTTATGGCTCGCATTTTCTTGCCATCGGGGCCTGTTCCTGCACCAAAGGCTCCGACGCCACAGGAAGAACAAAAATAATGATGAATATGTTTTTTGGCGAATTGATAATCGCGTAAAGACTCTTCTCCCTTCAAAAGTTTAAAACTCTCTTCGGGGATGAATGTCAAAAGGTGACCCCGCTTTGAACAGATTGAACAATTGCAGGACATGGCGCGGGTAATATCCCCTTCCACCTCGAAACGAATCTTTTGACAATGACAGCCGCCCGAATATTTCATTTTTCCAAAATTTCTTTTAAGGTTTTAAGACCTTCGTCAAAATCTGCCATCAAGGTTTTTTTCATATTCAAAACAAAGCAAATCACATTTCCGGGAAAAGGATTGTTTCCTTGCATTCCCCATTTCACTTTTGTTTGATTAGCGTCAACCGATTCTGTGATCAGGTAGGCACGGCTGGTGCTTTCCATTGGCTTTTTAAAACGTAGTTCGGTATCGATGCGTTCACCTTCTAGAATGTTTTTAATTTCTTGCTCGCCTTCCCCAACTTGGTCGTTACCCGTCCATGATGAAATAAATCCTACAGTGCCGTCAGTACCAACATAGTTTTTTATCATGTTAGGATCACGTTTGGCCCAAGGACTCCACGCCTCAGAGTTTTTCAGAGATTTCAAGTAAGCAAAAACTGTTTCTTTTGGTTTGCTGATGAGGACCTCTCGTTCGACATGCATTTCTGTGGGTGCAATCACACCCAAAATGCCAACAATGGCCAAAAGTATCACAAAGATTGTCAGGATTTTCTTCATTTTTCCCCCTCGTAAAAGATTAAACGTTCTTCGACTTTTCAGCAAGCCCTGATTGTTGATCTCTATGCGTAGGTGCGTTTGCGCTTTCGGGGTTTGTAAGGAATGAGACCTTGTGTCTCCAGTTCATTTTGCAAAATGTAGCCGCTGACGATCTCGAATTCATAGGCGGAGTTTGTCATAAGCCGTGAATACAAGAGATACGTCCAAAATCTACCGAAAGGCTTTCCTTTGGTAGCACCGGTCACCGCTTTGGCTGAAAGGCCGGCGAGGACTCTAAAGAAATCGTGAAGAGATTTCCGACTCTTTCCCCTGACGAGAAGATGAAGATGATTGTGAGCGATGGCTTGTTCGTAAATTGAGATTTTATATTTTTTAGCGCAGCGTCTTATCAGGGTCTTCAGCTTCTTGTGATGATAAGGTAGATACAGTGGCCCTTTAGCTTTTTCAGATTTTAGCACGACGTGCAGAGGATTCTTGCAATTGATTGGGCGAGCTTCTTTTCGCTTACGCCTATTGATGCTTCCGCCGTGCTCCTTACGACCTTTCAGTCCTACGGTTTTTGTTTCTGTGTGTCTTGATGGCCGACGTGTTTGCTTTTTGTGTGAAGGCTTTTTTTGGGTCAGGTGTCGGTTAGCTTTTCGGGGCGATGTCATTTCTAGCGAGGAATTGCAAGAGCGGGCCGGACTTGCTGCTAAGGTAGAGAGCGTCGTGTTGGGGAATCATCCGCGTTTAGTGCCCTGCTCGGAGGAGGAGGGGGACTTTGCTCTCGTGTTGGTTGCCTGGGGCAGTGTCAATTGAGGAGGGTCAGAGCGCCGCGCAGCTTGACGAAACTCGTGACGGCGAAGAGATCTAAGCTGTGAAAAAGTATAGAAACTTAAGCGGCAAGTCTGACATCGTTTTTTACGAAGAATCTCCTCGCGCCATAATTGTAGAGTGGGCTGACGGGGGCAAGTATCTCTATGATTATACGCGGCCAGGGAAAATACACGTTGAGCAGATGAAGGTGCTTGCAAAAAAAGGGCGCGATCTTAACACCTACATCAATCAGCACGTCCGTAAAAACTACCGCACCAAGCTGCGGGCGGCCCATCAATCTCGAGGAGGCTAAGGAGCGGGGCAATGTCATTTTTGCGCGTGTGAGGATGGCGGCGGTGGCGGCGAATGGTCGGGAGGCCTTGACCTCAATGCTCAAACTGGCAGACTAAGTTGGTGAGTCTTAAAGTTTATCAACGCAAAAGAAAATTTTCGCAGACGCCGGAACCACGTGGGAAAACCGCGAAGAGGGGTTCGGGGCCATTGCGCTTTGTCGTGCAGATGCACGAAGCTACTCGACTACATTTTGATTTGCGATTGGAGTTTTCCGGCGTTTTTAAGAGTTGGGCGGTTCCCAAGGGGCCGTCACTTAATCCTTTGGATCAACGCTTGGCGATTTTTGTGGAGGATCATCCATTAGAGTACGGATCGTTTGAAGGAATCATTCCAAAAGGAAATTACGGTGCAGGTACCGTCATGATTTGGGACGAAGGAACCTACGTTGAACGCGGATCAAAGGGGCGTGCCGACAGCGAAACGGCCATGAAAAAAAATTTCGCCAAAGGTCACATCACATTTGTTCTTAACGGTAGGAAGTTAAACGGTGAATTTGCTCTTGTTAGGCTTAAAGAAGAAAAAACCTGGCTTCTTCTAAAAAAACGTGACGAACATTCCAGCTACAAGAGAAGTGAAGTTCCTAATAATCTTTCTGTGAAAACTGGTAGATCTATTGAAGAAATTGCTGCTGAGGCAGAAGCTAGGGGTGATGTCTGGTTACCGGCAGCGAAACGGAAAGAGAAAGAGAAACCCGCGGCGAGACCCAAAAAAGCGCTACCGGAGAGGTCTGCGAGTTCGCACACGACCCTAAGCGCGCAGCCTATGCCGCGAAAAATTAAACCGATGATTCCCATTCATAGTCGACAGACTCCTAACGGTGACGATTGGTTGTATGAACCTGCTCCACAAGGTTTAAGAGCCATCGCTGAGGTCGAAAATAAAAAAGTAAATCTCTATTCCAAGAGTGGTATTTCGTTTTCTAAAAAGTATCCCAAGATCATGGATGAACTAAGAAACCTCATGCAGACTGCCGTGTTTGACGGAGAAATCATTGCCAATTGTTATTGGGTTTTTGATTTGCTGTACTACCACGGCAAGGACCTTAGGCAGTTACCTCTGCGCGACCGCAAGCACCTCCTTGGTGAAATTCTTCGCTCCGGCAAATCAGTGAAAATGACATTGCCCGCCGCGCGCGGAAGGCTTATTGCCAAAAATCTCAATAGTATTTACCACGCGGGTACGAGTTCCGAGTGGCTGCTTTTCGATTCTGATTCTGGATCGCCTAAGGAGAAAAAGTCTCGCAAGGATGCTCGAGCCCCGGAAGCTCGCAAGGATGCTCGAGCCCCGGAAGCTCGCAAGGATGCTCGAGCCCCGGAAGC
>CAYPZY010000041.1:0-1342 GCA_964415155.1 uncultured Bdellovibrionales bacterium | reverse complement strand
TCGCAAGAACGCTCGTACATCCGCAGCGCACACGGATGCCCCTTCTTTGGAAGCGCAAAAGCAAACGACCATAAAGTCCGCTAATCCAAAATCGCAACTGTCGACTAAGAAGAACCTGACGATTCTCGAGCCACGACTTACGAATCTCGACAAGATTTACTTTCCCGACGATGGGATAAGTAAGGGCGATGTCATTAATTACTATAAAAGCATTTCGAAGTACATTTTGCCGTATCTGAAGGATCGTCCACAGTCTCTAAATCGTCAGCCGAACGGAATTGCGGCAAAGGGGTTTTATCAGAAGGATGTGACGGGACATATTCCGCGCTGGCTTAAAATAGAGCGAATTTTTTCAGAGTCGGCAGATAAAACGATTGATTATTTGGTATGTCAGGATGAAAGAAGTCTACTTTACATCGCCAACCTAGGTTGCATCGAAATCAATCCGTGGTTTTCGCGGATCACAAATTTAGATAATCCTGATTTTATGGTGATTGATTTGGATCCTGATGGAAACAGTTTTAAACATGTAGTGGACATCGCGCATCAGTTTCGAGAATTGCTCGATAAGATTGGAGTGCGGAGTTTTTGTAAAACATCGGGGGCGACGGGAATTCACATCGGTGTTCCGACGGGTGCTAAATACGATTTTGACATTGTAAGAATGTTTGCTGAAACTGTCTGCCGAATCGTCGCAAAGAAAAATCCTGCAACCACAAGTGTTGAAAGAAATCCGCAACGCCGCCGCGGAAAAATTTATTTGGATTTTATGCAAAACCGAAGAGGCCAAACGTTGGCGGCACCTTTTTGTATTCGCCCGCACCCGGGGGCGCCTGTGTCGATGCCGATGGAATGGAAAGATCTTAAACCGACGATTAGGCCCGGTGATTTTAATATTTATAATGCTCACAGATTTATCTCAAAAGCAGACAGCGTTTGGCGTGGCGTGCTGGGAAAGGCAGTTAATTTGAAAAGCTGTCTAGCGGCCTTAAATAAACTTAAGTAGACGCGCTGCGCACTACTAAAGTCGTGATTTTAGCATGTCGATATAAACACATGGCAAAACCGACCAGTAAATCCAGCGTTGAAAAGAAAAAGGTAAATCCTTTTAAAACCAAAAACCGGTGGTTAAAACCACCGGCAGTTGGTAAAAATCAGCGTAATTCTGTTTAATCCCCCGAAGGGGCAGGCGCGTGTATCTCCCAAAGGGACAAGTGCGTGCAATCCATTATGTACTTCACAGTTCACAGTTCACAGTTCACACTTCGAAGAACTTACTTCTTCACAATGGAAAAACTGCCATCCACGGTGATATCACTCGGGGTTTCAGCGCGAATATCGG
>CAYPZY010000040.1:0-12422 GCA_964415155.1 uncultured Bdellovibrionales bacterium | reverse complement strand
AGATTTTGTCGCTGGTGAGTGCTCTTTATATATCTCGTAAAACTTCATTACAGGCCAATAGCGAAGAGTCATCTTAGTCAGGATTTGGAAAAAAACTTTTTGCCCGCTGAATGTTTGATACAAACAAAATTTGTGATGCAAAAAACTCGTCAAGATATTTTTAGCTGGCGGACAAAATATTTTTTTCGGTTGGTGTGTTTTGGGATACGCGTGGAAATATGTAGAATGTCCCGGGTACGTGGTATGTAGACCAGCGACATGTTTCGGGACACGTAGTTGTATGTAGAACAACGAGATACGCCTACATAAACGCAACTACCAACATGTCCCGGGACACGTAAACCCCTAGACATGTAACCCATCAACATGTCCTGGGAAACACCAACCCTCGCAAAATCCATTGCACATCGCATTCAGCAATGTTAATTACCCCTCTGGAGTTATTCATGAAAAAAATCATTTCATTTCTCACACTCACACTCACACTCACCCTCACTCTCACTCGCGCCATCCCCGCATTCTCCGCCGAATTCAATCTCGCCAATCTTCAGGCGCCCTTCAAAATCTTCGTTGAACAATACCGCGATAAACCGTTTGACCAGCAATGGTCCGGTTGGAATGAATTTAAAGCAAAATATCCTGATCTCATTCCACCCACTGAATGTCTTGATTGTGAAGAACGAAAAAAACAGAGCGTCCGCGATTTTTTCACCCTTTTACCTAAATTTGAAAAACAAATGTGGGATACGTTTGCTAGTGCTGAGAAGGTAACGGCGGCGCAGATAACTCGTTTCAAAAAAGTATTTCCAGATTTGCCGAATGATGTAGCCATAGCGTTCGTTCCTTCGATGTTTGGCTTTAACGGTCAGGTCAGAAAGGTTCAGAACGTCGGGACACTTTTTATCGGCGTCGACTTTGTGGCATTTAGAAATGACGATCTCGACGTTTTATTTTCACATGAGTTTTTTCATCTTTATCAGGGCATAGTACTCACTCGCTTGGGCAAACCAAGTTTTCAAACTTTGGCGTCGAGGCTATGGTTCGAGGGGATGGCAACTTGGGTAAGTATAAAATTGAATCCTGGAACTAGCGATGCCGTGGCATTAATGGATGAGTCGCTGGCTCTTCCTAAGTTTTGCGCCCAAGAGGAAAGCGTGCGATCGGCAGCCAAAGAATTTCTAAAAGTTATTGATCTCAGCCAGGAGACCGATGCTCACGGTGATTGGTTTAAGCTCATCGGCAGAACCGAACCTAAACGCCGAGGATATTGTCTCGGACTACATGTTTTGCGGCGCTTATCACAAGAGTTTACAGTTCAGGAACTAGTGACGCTAGGTGAACCCGAGTTTTCACCACTTATAAAATCCACATTAGAAAAATTTTAACTCAGAAGAAGTGGCTCCCTAGTCGTTGCCGTGAGTTTTGCGAAGAAACCACATTCCACATGTCCTGGGACACGCAGATCAGCAACTCACGCAGATCAGCAACTGTTCTGCATACCTTCAAACTCCGCCGCGACCATCGTCGCGCTTGCGCAATCCCCCAAACCAGGACAGACTTATCAAAGGAGCATCTTATGCAACCAAAAACCGTCAAGTTTCGTGTTGGGGATTTTATCCTCAGAGAAAAAAGTCCAGCGACAGCGCTTTACATCATTAAAAAGGGTCAGATCAAAGTCTTTCGCGATGGCGGCGAGGGAAAAGAAATTCCACTAGCAATCGTCAACTCCGGTGAGTATTTAGGGGAGATGTCTGTGATCACCGATAGACCCCACTCCGCATCAGCGGTAGCAATGACCCCTGTTGAAGCGGTGGAGATCGAGAAGAAAAGCATTGATGAGCAAATTAAAACCGCGCCGCAATGGCTGGTTGGAATTGCTCGATTGTTGGTTGAACGCTTAGAGCGGACCAATGAAATTCTTAGGCGTAACGGCATTGTCGATGAAAAAATTTCGAGCGCTATTAAAGCGCTCGGTGAACATAAGGCTTTTTAAAGACGCCGCCGTAGCCAACACGGCATACACATGACAAATTAGTGATCGAGTTTCTCTCTTAAAGTCCGCTTTTTTTGTTCGAATTCATTTTTCTCAGCCTGCACTCGGTTTTGTTGATATTCTCGAAGGCTGATTTTTTTTCTGACGTCGGCGATCACCGATTCCATCGTTTTACGGCATCCTATTTTCGAACCTACATAGTATTTATTTGATTCGAACTCCTCGGTGGTTTGAATAATTTCGTCAGCCACAGTTCTGTTCGATGTTTCGCCATCCATTTCTGCAATAAAAATAAGGCTATCACCTATTACTGATCGCCCCAAATCATAGGTCACAATTCCGCTGCGCTTATCTATCGCAATTGCTTTAGCATGGGTGTTAACTTTGCTGTTGCGTAACAGAGTGAGGTGTAAAGGTTTCTGCTGCTTTTTATTCTCGCTAGCAATGACATCAAAAATTTCAGAGAGACAGGATCCAGCAGTTTTGTCTCCGGCGGCCATCTCTACCAGTTGTTCTCTTTGAGAATTATCAGAAGTCGAAAGTTCAGATGAAACGGGTGTTCGCTCACAACCGTTGATTAATTTTAGCTGATAATCAATCCGATTTACGTCACGATATCTGTAATCCTCGATGAGATGGCCACGTTTGCACTGAAGATCATTCAGCCCAACGCTAAAGGTAAATTTCACATGATCTGCCATTGCGGCAACCGTTAAAAGTTGAGATAGTCCTAAAATTAAATATTTCATATTTCACCTCGGGTCGCCAGAAGTTCAAAGCTTGTGCCTAGAGCGGCTCAAATGTGTTTGAACTGACAGACGGTTGCTGGCAATTTATTTGACAGTGGACCCTATTTGCGCAAGCAACCCAAGCGTACTCAGACTTTAAACTGCACTTCAGGTTTATGTTCAGGCCTACGCGGTTTCGCCCTAACGACACCTAGACTTCTTGGCAATTCGCCAATTGTAGACAAGTAGACAATTTTTTTCAAAACCTCGGCAGGCAAGTTGGCCAGTTGCTTTTTATTACTTGCGGGAACGTAAAATTTTGCAAATCCTAAGCGGTGAGCCTCTAACACACGTTTGTCAGCAAAAGTGACAGCGCGCACCTCGCCGGTGAGTCCGACTTCACCAAAGAAACAAGTTTTAGCAGGAATTTCTTGATGACCCTCGCTCGAGCAGAGGGAGGCACAAACGGCTAAGTCTGCTGCGGGTTCTTGCAAGCGCAAACCACCCACGACGTTAATAAACACATCGGCCTGTGACAAGCCACAACGGGCGTGTTTATCCAAAACGGCTACTAACATGTGAACTCGTTGGACATCAACACCGATAGCAGTTCGCCGAGGCATTGCCATTGTAGTTCCAACAGTAAGCGCTTGAATCTCGCACAATAAGGGACGCGTTCCTTCAACAGAACAAAAAACAGAAGAGCCGATAAGGTTGGTTCCACGTTCCTCTAAAAACATTTCCGAAGGATTGCTGACTTCGCGAAGACCTTCTGTGGCCATTTGAAAAACACCGAGCTCATGAGTAGCACCAAAACGATTTTTCAAAGCCCGTAGCAAACGAAATTGGTGATGGGGATCACCATCAAAAGATAAAACTGTATCCACCATATGTTCGAGAATTTTAGGACCAGCAATGGTTCCATCTTTGGTAATGTGGCCAATAATAAAAATACTTAGACCCTGATTTTTTGCCACACCCATGAGTTGCCCCGCGCACTCGCGAACTTGCGATACAGATCCAGGAGCAGAAGTAATTTCGGGTAAGAATACAGTCTGAATGGAGTCGACGATGACTAAGTCAGGAGTATGGGTTTTGATTAAAGTCAAAATGGGATTTAAGTTTGACTCAGCAGCGACGTTCACATTTTTATTGCTCAAGCCCAAACGTTGAGCTCGTAGCACAGTTTGGCTGACACTTTCTTCGCCTGAAACATAAAGTACTTTTCGTCCTGATCGTGCAAGACCATCGGCCATTTGTAGAAGAAGTGTGCTCTTGCCAATTCCTGGTTCTCCGCCGAGTAGAACAAAACTATCTTTGACGAGACCGCCACCTAACACTCTGTCGAGTTCGCCGTAAGACGTGCTCAATCGTTCAGCGTTTAGCTCCTGAACTTGGTCGGTTAAGTTCGCTAAAGTACTAGTGCCTGATTGTTGCGCTCCAGCTAACCAGCCTCTTTGGTCGGTATCACTTCCGCTTACTTCTTCAACGAAACTATTCCAAGCTCCGCAGTCGCTGCAGCGACCTTCCCATTTAGAACGTTGGGCGCCACAACTTTGACAGTGAAAAATGGTCTTGGATTTCGACTTTGCCATAGAAATTCGGTACCATTAAAGTAGATATATGACAAAGATTTTCAAGGTTAAATTAACCCGCTGGTTTGCTTTTTGTTTTTTTACAATGCAAGTGCATTCTGTCGCCTTTTCTGCGGACATCTTTGATTCCATTCGACCGGAAGTAGCCAAGGGTAACCGAGAAAAAGCAATTTTACTTCTTAAAGAAGCCATCGAGAAAAAGCAATTTACAGGTGAGGATCGCTCACTTTCACACTTCACGATAGGCGTTTTGTACTATCAAAGTGGCAATCTCGAAGAGGCTTCTAAACATTTACAAGAGTCACTTAAGCAAGGATCTAAACTTACTGATCACATCCATCTTTTTTTAGGGCGTTATAATAAAACGATGGGAAAGTATGATGAGGCTCATACTCATCTTCGTCAAATTCGCACAGCATGGGGTTCTCGCAAAAATTTTAATGACGCACGTTTTGAAATGGGCCTTCTCGCTGTTTTAGAAAAAGACTGGCACCAAGCACGCATGCATTTTAATTATTTGAGCCACAAAATGCGCGGTACTGAATTCTATCCACAAATATTGTGGAACCTTGTGCTCGCGGAAGCAAAACTTCGTAAACCTTGGCAAGCCTGCAAATGGGCAAGAAAGCTTTATGCGAAATATCCCACGCATCCACTGGTTTATGATTGGGGTGTTGATCTTCATACAGCAAAAGTAAGTGGGGAGACGCTCGGGTGTTACGCGACGGTTAGTGATATTAAATCGCGTTTCAAAAATTTGCAGTGGGCGGGTGATCCTGACCGCGCTCGTGCCGAAATGGAAACGCTTCGCCAGCGATCGACTCCAAAAACGCAATACTATGTGGACAATATGTTCGCCGAGTTTTTGGTAGACGAAGGCCTGATTGAAGAAGCCATGCCAATCTTAGTAAAATATTTCGATGAAAAAAAGGACAATGTCGACTACTTAATGTTGTTAGCCAAGGCTGCGGCCCGCGCCCAAAAATATCAACTCGCGGCCAGCAGTTATCATCACGCCTATGAGATGAATCCCAATTCCAAAAAGGGAAGAACGGCATTGTTTAGAGCGGCATTTTTAAGTTATCAGTTCCAAGATTACGACGGTGCTGCTCGAAAATTTTTGATGATCCAGGATAAATTTCGCAAATCAGGTTTAGTGCGAGATGCTCAATGGCACTTAGCGTGGATTCGTTATCTCAAAGGAGACTACGATGGCGCTTACAAATCTTTTGCGCAGCTTAAAGGTTTAATTCGTAAGGCCCCACGTGTGTGGCGTTCTATTCCACAAGAAAAAGTTCAATATTGGATGGCGATGAGTTCATTAAAAGCGGGACGGGTAGCAGCTGCGCGCACGCTTTTTGAAAATCTCGTTAAACGTAACGATACAAACTACTATGCAATCCTTTCTAAAAATCGTTTAAATGAGATCCCCAAAGGTGGCGAAGAGATTCGCTTACCCGCCGCTGAAAGTAGCGCAGACGGTGGCGTTCCTGTTGCCGCCAACGAATCTGCGGCGCCAGGCGATTTACAAAGTGAGGAAGAGTCGACAGTAACTGAAGAAGAAGAGAGTGAACAAACGGTCACCAACGATCAGGCGGAAGAGACAGAAGAAGAGGCTGAAGTTGCCGACGATGATACTCCTCCGACAGAAGCTGAAGAAGATGCCAAAGATATGATGACCACGATGTCTTTCGGTAATCCTGAATTCATGCGTAAATACCAGCGGGCTCAGGATTTAATTCGTATTGGTTTTTACGATTGGGCAAAGTGGGAGTTATTTGATATTGAAGGCAGAATTCGCGATCCTAAAAAACTTCGTATGCTCATCTCTCAATATCAAGCCATTGAAACTTTTAATCGTGCAGCCTATGTCGGATTTGTAGTCCTTGCGCCTGAGCGAATTCGCCGGGGTTTCGACGGCGCTAAAGAACTTTGGGAAGCAGCTTATCCACAAGCCTATGTAAATCCCGTTAAACAGGCGGCTAACGATTTTGCTGTTCCTCAACATTTTGTCTGGTCAATCATCAGAGCTGAAAGCCAATATAAACCCGATGCTAAGTCGCCAACTGGTGCGCGCGGTCTTATGCAAGTGATGCCTTTCACTGCCAAACAAGTTGCGAAGATTCTTAAAGATGACGGCTTTTTGGTTGATCAGCTTTTTGAACCGCAAGTAAATATTCGCATCGGCACTCGCTATCTCGGTAAACTTGTTAAAAAGTTCTCAGGTCAGCTGCCACTTGTTGCTGCCGCCTACAACGCCGGTCCTCATCGCGTCGATGGTTGGCTTGGCTCCTTCGGTAGTTTAGACATGGACGAATTTGTTGAACACATTCCTTTCGTCGAAACCCGTGACTACGTCAAACGTGTCGTCAGCAACCTCTACACCTACGATTACCTCTACAACGGCAAAGAAACCCCCATGAAGTGGGCCATCGCACCCGTCAGCTTCAAAGGCGACATGCTCTCCGCCTACCGCGAGAGGTGGGAAGAATAAGTACCAGGTTCCTTTTTGGAAGAATAAGTACCAGGTTCCTTTTTGTAATGGTGGTGCGTTAAGCTTTGGGGATTCTGCGGGAAAATTAAATCATACTGTCGCAAGTAAGGGGCCTTTAAAAGGCCCCCAAAAAAAGTGACTCAAACAAGAAGCACAGCTTTAAGTGTGCCTCTCACCCAGGCATTCATCGCTCCGGTCTCAATGCTATTTGTGCAAGAGCTGCAATCACATTATAAGAACCACGAGAGAAGTTTTCTTTAAACGTTCGCGCGATGTCGTCTGCTAGTTTTCTTTGTGTAATTTCTTTTTGTGGCAGCCTTTCGTGAACGCTTTGTACGAAGTCATTTATTTTTGTACGTTCGGAATTAAATGAATCAACGTCTTGAAGGTTTAGATTGAAATAGCGACCTTGTTCTGCAGAAATTTCATTAAATTTCAAATTTCCACTTTCCGCATCTAAGGCAACTGCCTCGACAGCGTGAAGAGCAAGTGCGGTCCAGCCTAACTTCCCTTTGTTGATGCCGTCTCCACTACTCACGGTGGATGGATATCCTATTGTTACCGATACAAAGGCCAAACCACTGCCAGCATTCATTACAGCGATCGTTGAGTCTGCAGCGTCTACTTTGTTTGGTAAAAGAACGGAAGCTGTTAGTGCGCCAGTTAAAATTAAAGTAAATAGTTTTTTCATAAATACCTCCTTAAAAGATGTTGTTTAATCGTTTCCACAGTTTTTTAGAGCAAAAAGGTCTTTCGCTGTTTGGTAGAGCTTATCATCGCCATTGTTAAGAGCATCTTCTATACATTTATCGATCTTCTGACATTGAGCACGAGCAAATTCTTTCTTATTAAGAGTTTTCACTTTTACTCGGTTACCAGTTACGCAGACGAAGTTGTAAAATGTTCCTCGGTCCGAACCGGGATAACTACCACCGCGCTGGACGTCTTTGGTTACACGACAATCCTGATGTCCCTCACTTTGGCATTCTCGTATCAATTCATCAGCAACTAGGCGGGCCTGATAATGAGCTCCGTCACTATAAGCCATTGAGTCAGTGGTTTTACAGTCTTCACTAGTTGTGCTTCCAAAAATAGTTGGATCCGCAACGGTGACTTGCCTTTCCACTTGTATATCGCATTTTGATTCGGCATACGATTGAATACCTCCTAGCGTGATAGCTAATGTGAGTAGTAGATTCGTTTTCATAAATACCTCCTTAAAGGTGTTGTGTGTTGTGAAATCAAAGTACACACAAAAACAAATTCCCGTAAGTGAATCGGAGTGGCTTCTAAAATTACAAAAATGGTCACTCTGAAAAAATCATAGCCAGCAAAGTGGCGTCAACTCACGATAAACACAGGCATTGTCCTTGCTCTTTAGGCAGGTGATGAAAAAGCTCATTCTCTTACTTTTGATTTTAACAACAAAGTCCTTTGCGACTGATTCGATGTCTTCTTCTCTTGAGAATCTCGTAAAAAAGCAACAAGCTGAACTTGAGGTTTTGCAAGGTACGCCATCAGATTTAACAAGTGATGATTACAACTTCATTAATCTGACGATATTTAGTGGCGATCAGCATGTTAGCGTTGTGGATCTAGTGTACAAAACATTCCAGTCCCTGAGGACACAAGATCGCGTTCGCCGTTTAACGCCTGAGCTCAGACAAAAACTTAACATTGATAAAGTCCATTGTTCTACAAAAAAAAGGTGCAGCGAACTTGTTGCTGTCTATCTACCCCTATCAAACTATGTGCTGGTGGATTTTGATCAAATTAATCGAGAAAATCGCGGCTGGTTTTATCACGAAATAATTCACGCCTTTCAATATACCTATCGTTTTCCTTGGGACATGGACATGCTTTACAGGCTTTCGCAACGAAAAACTGGCGTGAGAATAAAACCTGAACAGCTGGTCGATTACATCCGCTTTTATTACGAAGCCCAAGCTAACTGGTACACTTTGAAATTAACTAAAGACCCTATCTGGTTAAATGAAGAAAGTGCTTTTTGGAAGGGCCTTGAAAAGGCATGGAAGATTCCCGTTGGTTTAGTTAGTTTTCCGATTACGATGAACTTGGGGCGGCAGGTTTTTGAAGGTTGGTTGCCTTATGTAGATCAGAATTGGAACGGTGGCGACTTTCATCATGGAAATTTTGAATTAAAAGAATTGGTAGCTTTGAAGAGTTATCACAATGCTAACCCAGCGATTCTGATAGATCTTGGCTTTCACGAACATTTCATCAGGGCTATTGAATTGGCCTATTTTGGTGAGCTCGAATTTCTTTACAGTGGCGACGATCAACAAATTTACCGAGATCTTCACAATCAGTTTTACGCAAATGCAGAAGTCATCCGCCTTGAGCCGGCTGGCTGTAAAAATCTTATGCCAAAGATAAAAACGGGTTCTCCGTTTATGAATTGGTTAACTTTGCAGAGAGAAGAAATTGAGGATTGTGAAGTCTACAGAAGCAGTTCGCGTTTTCTAAACTACCGACAACAAATAACAAATATTTTCGGGGAAGGTGGAAAAAGCGGGTTCTACCACTATGGCACCGAGGGTGGCAGAGGTCCCGGATTAAAAGTGTCTCCGTATGTTCATCCTCAGCTGATTGTGTTGCCCAAATGAAATCGCTAACTAACCTCGAAATTCAAATGGCTAAAACGGGAAGTGGCGCTGTCGATCTCGTCAATGGTGATGCCGCTGAACTTTTGTCGTATTATTTGCGTGCGGGCAGAGGTCGCTCTGATTTGTCAGAGCAAGTCTTGGGGAAAATACCAACCGCGATGTTTTCCTCGGCGATTGAATTTATTCGCAGTTTGATCTGGCAGGAAAAGTACATCGACGCCAAGATTCTCATTGATGTTTGTTTGCCAACCAATGCCTTGGAACAAATTGAACTTAATTTGGAAAAAGGCCGGTTTTATTTTTTTTCAGATGAGTTTTTAACGGCGCAAAATATCTTGGAAAATATTATCTCTGCAGTCGACGCACCGATAACGACTCGCATGACCGCTCATGAGCTTCTGGGGCAAACTCATCTTAATCTTGGCAACGTGACCAGAGCTGAAAACCACCTGCAAAAAGCGATGGAATATCTGCTTCTTTTACCTTACATGCAATCGGGTTTTGTTGCCGGCGCCTACCTCGTAAAAATTTGTGCTGAACAAAATAGGCTCAAAGAGGCTGAAATGCGCCTCGACTTCTTGAAAGCTCAGTTAAAAGAAATCAAGCATGACGACGCTTGGCTGTCCCGTTTGCTTTTAACATTGAGAGCGGAAATTATTTTGTTAAGACAGATTAAAGAAACAAAAAAGGAACAGGAATTGTTGCTCGAAGCTTTGCGCATTTCTCAATGGCTTGAAGATAAATATATTGAGCGAAAGTGTCTTCAAGAACTGGAAGTCGTGCCCAAGATCAGTCAAGCTCTTCAATTTTTGCCGCTGACTGGTGTCCTGCTCTTTCACCGACCAAAAGATGTACGACGCTTTGATAATCATCCTGCACTTGCAAAGTTATTAAGTGCATTGACCAGCGGTCCGAAAACCTATGAAGAGCTTAATTTGCAAGTTTGGAATGAAGAGTATGACAAAGAAAAGCATGCACTTCGTCTTCGCTCGGCTTTATCCAAGCTTCGCAAGCGTCTGCCCCCGAACACTTTGATTGTTCAAGATAGCCTGGTTTCTCTTGCGTAATTGATAAGTTAACGCACCACCATTACAAAAAGGAACCTGGTACCTTTTACGGCGCTCTGACCACAATTTCGACACCGCTAACCCCTTCAAAATTCATTACTTTTAGCTGGTAGTGGCACTTCAATTGCTCTTATGAAGAAGGTTAATAGTGAATAAGTTAATAATATCAGGATCAATACATGAAAAAATTTGCGCTGATGACCACAAAGACAGAGACAGAGACAAAGGCTACGACAAAGCTGACGCCGGCGAGAACGGCAGTCTCCATGGTAGCAACCGTGACGATGCTCGCGTTGATGAATTCGGCCGTGCAAGCAGCGGAAGATGTGGTTGCGAGCAGTAACCCGGCTGTTTTTGGGGAGTCTTGTATTATCACGCAAGGGTCGTGGACAGCGAAAGCGATATCCATGACTTCGCAGCTGGAAGACGTAGCCAAACGTTTACACCAGGATCCTAATTGTAATGTTCTAGCCGGAGAGTTGAATTCAGCGATCGTTGATTTAGATAAATCTTCGCGGGAAATTAGCCTGAACGCCAAGGCCGCTGACAAAATGAGTACTTTGTCAGAAGAAGCCTCTGCACTTCGTACCTATGCCAAGGGCGATTTCGCTTTTAAAAATGAGGTTGCTAATCTGTTATTAAACAATGCCTTTAATTCGGCGCTGACTGCTGCGGAAGTAAAATCAGAGACGAGCACCCGTGTTGCTGATGGTATTTATAGTTTCAGTCAACGTGTCGAAAGAGCGACGACCAATGGTCTCGATATTTTAAATCGTGTGATGGACCGAGCTGTTCAAGAAGAAAAGTGCTTGGTGTCGCCAAATACTTTAGGGCCCTTCATGAGCACGATGGTTTCAATGGCCTCGGTTTTTTTAAGCTCCCGTCAGGATGGGTTTGGTAGCAAGGTCGCTCTTCTTGTTAACAAGATTGCAATGATGGCCAGAGAAAAGAAATTTGCAGCCACTTTCAAAAGTCTTTATCGCACCCAATTTGCCAATTCCATGTCGTGTTTACTTGAAGTGGTTTCTGAAAACTACTGTAGCTCGATGGATGCGAAAGCGCTTTTTGATTTTCAGATGGAACAAATTGACCTTACTGCTTCTGATAGAACTGAATCAGACCAAAAAGAAAAGGCTTCAAAAGATGACGAAAAGAAAAAAAATCTAGAATTTCGTGCTACCAGGAAAAAAATTATTAATGGTGTCTCAGGAAGCCCCCTCGACGGCTTTTATATTTTAAGTCAACAATTACCCATCGTCACGAGTTGGATCGATCGCCTCATGCGCGGTATCGATCCTATGAACGAAGCCGATGCCGACTTCAAAAATACAATTATCAATAATACGAACAATTTTTATATCGCTCGCAACGGGGTGATCGGTGCTTTTAAACAGTCGCGACTAACACTTGAGGCGCTTGGTAATGAAGAGGCCCGCAAGAACTTGGCGTTAAGAATTCTTAATGACATGTCCAATAAGATGGCGGGTACCTCGGCTTTCCCTGGTGGTGGCGCTAGCGGCAAAGAAAATTTTTTCTTACAGGCTGAGAATTCACGCTTTCTACCCTTTACCCTCTTAGGTATGAGAACTATCCCGGATGAAGTTCGTGGAAAGACGTCAACGGGCATGGCTCTTGATCCTTCCACTTGGCTCGATAATAACTATAAGACTATTCCTGAATTCGCCAATCCAATGCAAACAGTGGATGTGATTGAGAAGAATGTCTTTGCGTTGATTGATAAAGCCGAAGCCAATGCGATGTCGTACTTTAACGAATGGTTCATCTATGATCAGGCGGCCCTCTTTTTAGATTCTATCACCGGCATGACCTACAATGTTCCCGATGTGCTTATGAATATCCAACAATATCTTATTTTGTTGCAAAAACGTTCTGCTAATGAGTCGCGATTAGACCCAAT
>CAYPZY010000039.1:0-12446 GCA_964415155.1 uncultured Bdellovibrionales bacterium | reverse complement strand
ACAGGTTTTTCCGCGACGGTACCTGAAGCACTTGAGCCAATTCGATCTAAAGTTCATTTCGTAACTAAAAACCCAGGCGGGATGGGCGCTGTTCGCGAGTTGTGCGAGCTAATTTTAACTCATGGACCTTTTTCACAACACTAATCATATGGCATGAATGAAAAAATCATTACCGCTACTGATGTTTTCGTTCTTAACATTTATTACGGCTCCCTACAGAGTTAATAGTCTTAACAAGTACGAGTTCTTTACCGACTTCAATATAAATAATTCTAAAGTCCTATTCCTAGCAGACCAAAAAGAAGAAGTCGTTGCACACCAACAAGCTTATCACTGGCATGGTGGCCCCCTTACCATAAAGGTTTTTCTTGAAAGGGCGGACAACATGTATTTCAAGATTCACTTTCAAGAGGTGGCACCGATAACCAGGGATAATGTCATCTTTAATGGTGTGCCTTCTCTACCAATAGCAATGCCAGGGGCAAAACCTAACGAGCTATGGTTTGGAGCACGCGATGTTACCGTCAAAAAGGGATGGAATGAGCTTACTTTATCGTCTGCCTCACCTCGAACGCCTGCCGTCATTGAACGTATATCTGCAATGAATGTGATGGGGTATACCGACTTTTTATTGGAAACAAAGCTCATTGACAGGCAGATTTCAGCTGTCGCACCCGCACCGTATTTTAGTCTAAATGCTCTTTTTCAAGTGACTGCTAGTTTGCTTTTGTTTTGGCTGTTTCTATCTTGTTTATCTTTCCTTTCTGGATTTGTTATTGTTGACCCCGGAACGGCTTTCGTTCCTGCAAATACTTTTCTAGCTACGGTATATCTTTTGTTTCTATCGCTTCCTGTAATACCGGCGGTGAGCCAATTCCAAGTCTATGTGAGCGAAAATTCATTTTTTACGATTACCATTGGTTCGGTTATCTTAAGTTTTATGTTTTATCTTTATAGAAATTTTTCTCCTACGGAAAAGTTTCTAAAGTCTCTTTCGTCATTGCGGACCAAGATCCTCAAAGTCCCAGCAGTGACAGTCATTGTAATTCCGATAGTAATGTATTTTGTGCTGCTTCAGCGTTATGGCCTAAATTTGCTCTACCGTGACCAGTGGTCCCAGTTTATAGACGTAATCTCTCTTAAAGAAGGCTATCTTCGCTTCGAAGATCTTTTTATCCTTCACAATGAAAATCGTATGACACTGGCGAGGATTATTTGGCTAATCAACTCTTACCTTACCAACTATAACATCAAAGTTCATATGTATCTGTCGGCTATGTTTATATCTGGTAGCGCTTGGATAATTTTTCGGGCTCAAATGCGCGAATTTGCCTCGCTAGCGAGGAATACTCGTTTATTTTGTTTTGTGCCGATGGCTTTTTTACTCTTCCATCTGTATCAGTGGGAAGTAATGTTCCGTGCTGACGAGATGGTAAGGGTCTTAGGAAATTTTTTGTTCGTAATGCTGACCTATTTCATCTGCTTTGAGAAAGCGAATTTCTTCTTGTGGGTGACCATCGGTGTTCTCTGCGCCTTATGTCAGATTTCGGGGCTGTTGGTCTGGCCTGTATTTTTCCTCGTATTTCTTGCTAAGCGGAAATGGAATTTGTCGGCATGGTGGAGTCTTGGCGGCATAATCACAATTTTTGTGTACACTATAAACTGGCACCCACCGGCGGCTCAAAAAGCCTATCTTTCTCCGTTTGGGGTACCGATAAAAGCGATAACTTACTTTTTCTCAGTCTTAGGAAATCCTTTTCTCGTCATAGCCCCGGCTTTCACAGGAGTTTTAACCGTTTTTGTGTTGTTCTTTTTATGGCGGTACCGTCGTTTTTTTGAGGGAAATAATCTGTTTATCCAATTCAATTTAACCTTGATTCTCACTGGTTTTTTCGAGGCCGCTATGATCACTTCTGGTCGCCTTTACATGGGCGGAGTGAATGCATCTCGCTATGCGCACGAGATGGTTTATTTTTGGGTGGGTGTCGTGAATCTGGTTCTCGTTCTCTTATTACAGATCCGCGCCAGGCCAATTCCCCCAAGACAAGTTTTTAAAGTGGCATCAATGGTCATCTTATTTCTCTATGGATTTTTTAATAATTACATTGCTGGCTTTGCGAAGATCATCTCTCACAATCAAGAATTGACGGCACAGTCGCGACACCTAGACTTTTATCTTTATACTCCGGCGATGTACGTAGATTTTTTCTCCGCGGAAATACTAAAGGTCAGAAGATACGCCAGCAAAATGGAACGATACGGAATGTTGTGCGGGCGAAGCCAACAAGATTGGTACAGGTATAGTGATTCTGGGCTGAATGACTCGAGGCTAAGTGGTGTCTTTGGAATTGTTGACACTGCGGAAGTGATTTCTAATCAACTCTCTTTAGATAAGGAAGACTCTGTTCTTTTTTTGGAGGGATGGGTTCTAAGTAAAAAAGAGTTTTTAAAAATCAAAACTGTTGCCTTGGTCGCGAACGATCAGATCATTGTTGAAGTTAAACCAGGACCGTTGCGTCCTGACTTAAAAGATTATTTTGTCGATTCAGAAAACGTCTACCACGATTGGCTTATGTATGTACCGGTAAACAAGCTGTCGGGAAATAGCCACGTTAAAATTGTAGCTAGGTTTTCTGACGGTAAGTTCGGCGAGCTAGCGACAACAGACAAGGTGCGCGGTTTTGAAAGCAATTTTACGCTACTTTCCGCCGATTTAGCTGCGACCAGTGAAAAGGATCGTTGGCTCTGGAAAGAAAGATTAAAAATTCCTGGACGACAATAGAGCTATATACGAAAGAAGTTATCCGCGCAGTAGCGGCTGGACTCCTTAATATAAGATAGTTTTTCAAAGCTGGGAAATAAGCCGACCGACGCATGTTCGTTATGTTCGACGGTTAATTCGGGTTTATACACCACCTTCAAACCCTTCTGCCGCGCAATCTCGGCAACGTAAATTTCCTCGCCGTACAAGAAGCATCCGTGTTTGAAATTACCGCCTTTTAAAAAGTAACTCTTGTTAAAAGCCATAAAAGAGCCGTGGACTGCGTAGACTCTTATTGCATCTTCTTCCAATTTATTTGATTGGGGTTTTGTTACTAGGGGTTGAAGTAGTTGCTTGATCGCGTACATGGTTTGATATGGCCAAGACGTGGGATAGTTTGAGAAAATCCATTTATAGGCATTCATCTTCCAGTGGGTAGGCCGTTCCACCATGTAGGGGTTTTGGTTCCGACCCGTACGACTAGAAACTATCTTCGGGCCGACAACATCTGCATCATCGCAGCCAGATAAAATAGAAAAAAAACCGCTCTGCTGGATTCTTATGTCGGAGTTAGAAACGATTACCCAGTCAGGCGGTGAATCTTGCTTTGTGAGATAAACGCTCAAAGCGGCTTGAGCACCGCCAAAGTAACCCAGATTTTTTTCAGGTGTAAGCACTTCAACCGGCAAGACATCGGAAGATCTCAGTTCAAACTTCTCGACGCTCTCGGCATCACGACTATTATTTACGACGACAACACTTAGGCCTTTGTGGTGACATGCTTCGAGATCGGATAAAAGTTGTTCCGTTTTCTTAGTGGTTTTGTAATCAATACAGATGAAAAGTATTTTACTCATATCGGCTGCAACTGTTTAAGTTCTGGATCATTTTTAATTTTGTAGGAAATCACCAAAAGGAGCGCAAAAATAAAAATGAGCAAATGATTAATTTCCATATCCTTGAACGTACACTCAGTAATACCACTGACATGCAAAGCGACTTGGGCGCCCAAGGTTCCTAGAGCAAAGGCGGAAGCCCATGACTCCTTCTTTCGAACTCGTCGCCAAATGGATATGTTTAAAACCAGCATGTAGATGCAAAAGGCCAAGTAGGAAACCGTGCCCATGATTCCTGTTCCTGACAGAAATTGAAAAAGG
The DNA here is from genome assembly GCA_964415155.1 of uncultured Bdellovibrionales bacterium. Lineage (GTDB taxonomy): Bacteria > Bdellovibrionota > Bdellovibrionia > Bdellovibrionales > SG-bin7 > CAYPZY01. Next base: position 8,528 of record CAYPZY010000039.1, on the reverse strand, counting down.
TTATTGTGAGCATGGCCGATAAAGCCATTTTCCACCTTGATGCGGTGGTAATATTGATCGACAACGCTTTCGTTTTCTCCATAGCCAATACCAAACAAAGGGTAGTCCTTGAAAATGGCATAGTTGGCTTTCCAGATATTAATTCGTTCGAGAGTGCTGGAAGATTTTGTGGGATAAACAATACTCGTTAATCGCCCCATCAAAGCAGGTTGATAGGACGTGCCTAAATAAATCACTACAATGATCGAGGCGACACTCACAATGAAAGCACGAATATTTTTTAAAACAGCGATAAAGAGAACGCTCACCAAGGCTGCGGTCCAAGCGCCACGAGTAAATGTCGAAAAAACGGCCAAGCCAATAAGGAAGGTAGCCAACATAAAAAAGAATTTCAAAGAAGCTTTTTTCCAAGGAGTGAAAAGCGCAAACGCACAAGGGATAGGTAGTAAAATGCTAAAACTATTTCCAAAAGTCATTGCCGAGCCAAAAAAGCCGATGGACCGATAGGCTGGATAGGGTTTTGCCGAACCGGTGAATTCGATACTGTCGTTAGTTTCTCGCCAGATATCGATCCCAGTAAAATGTTGAAATAGTGCGTTCAGCGAAACAATTGAAGCGATGAAAAAAATAAAATACAAAACCCGTTCAAGTTTCTGATCCCATTCGATGAGGAACAAAAACTTTAACATCAAAAATAAAAATACCCAGCGGGCGCGCCCAATAATAAATACTTTGTCGGATTCTTCGGGAGCGTTAATGAGGGCGCCAGCAACGACGACCAAAAATAGAGCTATCAGGGCAAAATCGGCAAATGTCCAAAAACGCAGATAAGAAGAATAAGGCTGATCGTTGCGATGAAGAAAAACTAACAAGCAAACAGAAATAAAGGACAACCAGCTGGCGAACTCCATTCCCGCCATCGTGGTGACAAGGGAAAACGCGTAGAAAAAGAGCAAAAACGGGAGAACTCTTTTTATTGTATCGCTGAGGACTTTTGTCATATTCCCTTTACCGGCGAAGCCATTTTATGGTTTATTACAAACTCTAGGGGTGTTCAAGGTGAATGAGACTAAAATTCTCGTGATTGGCGGTCGCGGCCAAGTGGGGAGCGCTCTCTCCACAATTCTCGCTGATAGAGCAACAACGTTGAATACACAACAGCTTGACCTTTCTAAACCCGATTTGGTCATTGATACTTTGAATAATTTCAAGCCTAAAATCATCGTGAATGCGGCTGCCTACACGCAGGTCGATAAAGCTGAAAGTGAACGCGATCTTGCCATGGCTATCAATTCAGAATCGCCAAAAAATATGGCAAAGTGGAGTGTCCAAAACGACGCAGTATTGATTCATTATTCAACAGACTATGTTTATCCTGGTGTGGGGGAAAAGCCTTACCACGAAAGCGACACCACTAACCCCGTTAATTTTTATGGCCAAAGCAAACTTGCGGGTGATCAAAACATTTTGCATAGTGGCTGCAAGCATATCATTTTGCGCACCAGCTGGGTTTACAATGCCGCCGGAAAAAACTTTTTGAACACTATTTTGAGGCTCGCCCGCGAAAAAGAAAGTCTGACGATTGTTGAGGATCAGGTGGGGGCGCCAACCTATGCTCGCCATCTTGCAGAGGCCACCATCAAGATTTTATCCACGCTGGAAAGTCGCGAGTCGCCCACTAAATTTCCTTCTGGTGTTTACCACCTTTGCAATTCAGGTTTTACTAACTGGTATGAATTTGCCAAAGAAATTGTTCACAGCGCCTCACGATTCGAAAAGCTTAAATGCCAGACGATTTCACCGATCCCTTCGGAAAAATATCCAACACCTGCTAAGCGCCCAAAAAATTCACGGATGGCGCAGGGAAAAGTTAAAGAAGTTTTTGCCATCGAAATGCCCGAATGGAAAACAGGTTTAGAAAATTGTTTAAAGGAAAAATATGCAAGTCACTGATCTAGCAATCAAAGGTCTTAAGTTAATCACGTTGAAAGCTTTTCATGATGAGCGGGGGTTTTTCGTTGAACGTTATAACGAGGATACCTTTCGTAAACATGGTCTTCCCACCAATTTTGTTCAGGATAACCATTCCAGTTCTAAGGCGAAGGTATTAAGGGGGTTACATTTCCAGTTTGATCGCCCTCAAGGCAAACTTGTTGGGGTCATTCGTGGACATGTTTGGGATGTGGCGGTCGATTTAAGGCACGATTCGCCTACTTTTGGTCAGCATATTGGTGTTGAACTTTCTTCAGAAAATTTTCAGGTTCTGTGGATTCCTGCCGGCTTTGCTCACGGTTTTTGCGTGCTAGGCGGGGGCGAAGCAGAGGTATTTTACAAAGTCGATACCGTCTATAACGCTAAAGGTGAAATGGGAATTTCTTGGCAGGATCCTCACTTAAAAATCAAGTGGCCTGTTGATAATCCTGTCGTCTCCGCTAAAGACCAAAGTTTACCATCCTTCGATACTTATCGAGCTAGTGCATTAATGAAAAGCAAGTGGTGGTAGCGGTTGACACGGCACAGCTTTAGTTAGATATCATGGCTTCTATGCGAAGTATTTTTCGGCCAAGTAAAGTTGCTTTAGCACACGTCATTCCTGACGCGTTGGTTATCATTTTAAGTCTTCATATGAGCCTTCTTCTACGGGTGAGTCTGGATGAAGTTACGCCACATCTTAAAACCATGTACATCTACTTGCCGCTAGTTTTATTTGTTCGCCTTTTCATAAACTGGATTTTCGGCGTTTACGAAATCATGTGGCGTTATATCACTTCTCATGATGCTTTGATTGTAGCTCGTTCCTTAGCAACCTCCTCTGCTCTCATCATCGCTTTTAGTTTTTTCGTTTTTGATAAGATGGGGCAACTACCGCGCGCTGTTTATATCATCGATTGGTTGTTGGTGACTCTTGGTCTGCTCGGAATACGTATCTATCGCAGAATTCGCTATGAGAGCGCCCGTCATGCGACTGCTGGTAGAGTCGGTGTGCGCACTATTATTTACGGCGCTGGTGTGCATGGTAACACCTTGGCATCGCGATTTTTACAAGACAGTAGCGCCGGAGTAAATCTAGTCGGTTTCATTGATGATGATAGCGGTAAGCAGTCAATTCGAATTTCAGGAGTTCCTGTCATCGGTAATCTTGAGAATCTTCAAAAGATTTTAGAAATGAATAAGACTGAACAATTGGTTATCGCGATCGATGGTTTGGCTGGTGAGAAGATTCGTCACGTCTTACAAGTCTGTTTTGCCATTGGAGTACGAGTCAAAATGCTAGGTAGCCTGCGAACGTCTCCACAAACATCCTCTGTCGAACTTTATCGCGACATTTCTCTAAGTGATTTGTTAAATCGTCCCGCCCATAAAATGGATTTGCGTTCCATCCAAGATATGATTCAGGACAAAACTGTCTTGGTGACCGGTGCCGGTGGCTCAATAGGAAGCGAAATTTCCCGCCAAGTGCTCTCTTACAATCCGAAGAAGCTTTTGGTGTTAGATCACAGTGAATTCAACCTTTACAATATCGATAACGAACTTCGAGTGAACTGTGCGAGCACCTCCAAGGTGGTTCCGCTTCTCGTGGACATTAAAGACGAATACGCTCTTTCGCGGTCTATGTCAGAACACAAACCCGATATCGTTTTCCATGCGGCAGCTTATAAGCATGTTCACTTAGTAGAAAGTAATCCTTTTCCATCCGTGATTAATAATATCTATGGTACTTATTTGCTGTTGAAGTTTTCTAAAGAAGTTGGGGTTCAAGCTTTTATTCAAATTTCGACCGACAAGGCTGTAAACCCAGTTGGTGTTATGGGTTCTACGAAACGGGTTTGCGAGTTGTTGGTGACGGCATTTGCTCTCGAAACAGGTAAACGCTATTGCTCGGTACGTTTTGGCAATGTTTTAGGAAGTAGCGGTAGTCTGATTCCTCTTTTACAGAAACAAATTCTAGATGGCGGCCCTGTCACTATCACGCATCCCAACATGACTCGCTACTTTATGCTAATTCCCGAAGCTGTTGCATTGGTGTTGAAAGCGGCAACGATTGCTCGTCCTGGTGATATCAATGTTTTGAAGATGGGTGATCCGGTCAAGATTGTCGATATCGCAAAAAGTTTGATTGCTCTAATGGGAGCGAGAGAAAATGAGATACCTATCGTGTTCACGGGCCTTCGTCCTGGCGAAAAAATTTTCGAAGAACTCTATATTCGTGGGGATGAGATCAAAACCGAACATCCTGATATTCTCACTCTTCCCAATGGCGACTCGCACTTACCGAGTAACATGCGTGAAATCAAAACTTTATTTTTGCTTATCGAAAGAATGCTGGATAAAGCTCGCGAAGGAAGCCCTGAGAGTTTACTTACCCTGCAGGCGCTTGCTAAAAACAGTTCCATCGGATTGCAGGATAGCGAGAGCTCAATTACTGAAACAGTTTTTAGTCAGAGGCATTGATGGCAGCAATATTTTCGCAAGCATTGTCGTGGCTCTGTGATCCAATTATTTTGTTTGTTTTATTATTGCTGGCAAGCCTTCTTTGCCGAACTCGTACCACCTTGTTGGTTTGGTGCCTAACTTGTTTTGGCTATCTGTTGGTTGTCGGATTTTCACCGCTACCAGAATATCTTTTGCGCAATTTAGAATCGAAATATGTTCCTAACTTTTTGGAGTTACCTTACAAAGAGTATGCTGTTGTTCTTGGCGGCGATAATATTCGCTTTGCCACGAACCGCAATCAATACCAATACAATGAATCTTTTGATCGTGTTGGCGAGGCATTGCGGCTCTTTAAATCTCATAAGGTAAATAAAATTATCGTTACCGGTGGCGATGCCTTTGCGAACAGTAGGCTTGTTAATGAAGCGCAGTCCTCATTTGACTGGTTGGTAGCAATGGGAGTGCCGCCTGAAAATATTATTTTAGAGCCAAATGCGAAATCAACTCGTGAAAATGCTTTTTATGTTAAATCCATTTTAGAATCTCTTAGCGTTAAAGACTTTTATCTCATCACCTCGGCTTGGCATATGCCGCGATCAATGTCGGTTTTTGAAAAGCTAGGATTTTATCCCACGCCCTATCCCGTTGATTTCAAGGTTTATGGAACTGTTCGCAATTGGCGGGCAGAGGCCTCTAAACTAGGATCGCAAAATCTGTCTCTGCTAAAAGTAGCCATGCATGAGTATCTAGGGCTCGTTTACTATTTTGTCTTAGGGTACATTTAAAAATAGAAAATCGGACCGGCGTGAATTATCAAATCCATTTCAGAAATGGGTACACCGGTTAGGCGTTGATAAAAGGTATCACCAATTGCCGGAGCTGATTTGGTTTTTGCTGAAGAGATGCTTCTCATGAATTGCACTTCTCCTGACATGTATAGCCCAAACCAATTTACAGATTCGAATTGAAAAATTTTATCGAGGCCAAATGCCAAAGTCGCAACATCGTGTTCGACATCATTTTGATAACTGCTGCTCGGGATATAGTAAACGGCTTTGAGTTTGTGTTCCCCCAGACCCAGGCGAGCGTAGTAGCCCCAGCGTTCTCTATCCCAACGAATACCAAAGTTAATCGAGGTTAATTCTGTTGAGGCTGCGTAGATGGGACTGCTTCCGGAAAAACTTGTGCCCTGAAATGAACGATCATGATCCCAATGATTGACGGTGAAAAAATAAGTTTTGCTTGGACTCTTATCGGGATGAAAAAAATAAGTTAAACGGAAGCCTTTGAGATCAGAAGGAGTGTTGTCAGTGATTTCCGTGGTAGGGTGATTGAATTTACCACCTCCCAGAAAGGGGCCAATTTCGATACGATAAAGGGAAGGTTTTTTTGGCTCTGGCCAATTATAACTTTCTTTAGGTGCGGGCAGATGGTTATTGAAAGTCCAGAGATCGTAGGGGTGTTGTTCGCTTTTTGGCGGCAACCACTCGCGCCCACGTCCGGTGTAAATGCGGGGCGAGGTGAGCGTATCATTGGTCGCCTGTGCCTCTCCGCGGATAACAAAAAGCTTCTTATTGAAATAAAAAATCTCACTCTCAAAAAGGCTGACAGGGCGTTCCTGGATCAGGAGTTTTTCTTCACTTTTCTTTTCGCAAATCCACCGCAAATTTCCATCTTGGATTGACCACGCGTCTGCTTCGTCAGACATCGGCGCTGTAATGATCGCTGGTCCGTAAACGACGGCGACACAGCGTTTGTGCGTTATGAATTTTACCAAAGAGTTTTCGCCGACCTGCAATTTGTCGGAGCGATTAATCAAAACTTTAAATCCGGGATCAGGCTTCTTCTGGACTTCGTGCCAACTGACATTACCGCGAACATACTGAATGATCGCTTCAAAACGATGATCTTTAATGAGTTCTTGTTGTAGCAAGTCTTGTTTGGATCCAGCTATTTCGCTTGCGGCAAGTTGCGAGGGATCTCCCGGAACAAAACCGTCAGGAGTATCCTTTTTTTTTGGTAATACTTTGGCCATTCCCTTTGGCGCCATCACTTTTAACTTTGCTTTTTTTGTGCGCTTTACTGGAACTGCTTCCTGAGCGAAAGATTGTATTCCGAGTAGAAAAATTATTGAGAAGTTGCTTAGAACCTTTACCATCCGTGCCATGTGGGTCAGTTTAAACCAATTTGGGAGAGATTCTAAGTGTTGAGATTGACTAGGTTTGTCAACTCTAATAAAGATAACTTTTTAGGCATAGATTGGTGGTCAAATGCAAGTTGAGCAATTAAAGCAAACCCTTCAAGAGTTAGCTGCAAAGTATTCTAATGATGATTGGATCAATAGTCTTGATGAACGCAAAAGACACGAATTGGAATTTCATAATCGCGATCGCGATAAAAAATTAAAGGCTAATCTTCCCAAGGATTCCTTTGAACTACTTCACGGCAATAAAAAGTTTTATCAAACGGTAGAACTTTCCACTCAATATGTTGAGCAGTGGCTTAAAAATAATGTGCGTGGCAAAGTTTTTTTGGATTACGCTTGCGGTGATGGCCTCAATGCTATCAAAGCTGCGAAGTTCGGCGCTGCTTTAAGTATTGGCCTTGATATTAGCGATGTTTCTGTTGCTAATGCTCGTGCGACCGCAAAGTCTCAGAAATTGGAAAATTCAACTTTCTTTTTACAAGGGGACTGTGAAAATACGGGGCTTCCGAGCGAATCTGTCGATGTAATTTTGTGCAGCGGAATGCTTCACCATTTAGATTTAAGTTTCGCTTTTCCAGAACTTCGGCGCATTTTGAAGCCGGGAGGAAAAATTTTAGCGGTTGAGGCGCTTGATTACAATCCGATCATTAAATTGTATCGCAACCTGACGCCGTCTATGCGCACCGACTGGGAGAGAAATCATATTCTTTCCCTAGCAGATCTTGAGTTTGCTAAAAAGTTTTTTAAAATTGGCCAAGTAAAGTACTGGCATATGTTTTCGGTCGTGGCTGCTTACTTAAAACATCCAAAACTTAAAGAAAAGGCGTTGAAAGTTTTAAACTCCGTTGATTCGCTCGCCACTCGTCTTCCAGGTGTGAAGCTCATGTCGTGGCAGTTTACCTTTGAATTGATTAAGCCGCGTTGATGGATGTTTCCGCCCACTATGATTTAAGAGGAACCGACGCCCTAAGACAGTCGGCGCCTGTGGAAATTTCTTCGGCGTTTTCATCGCCTTATAAGTTTGTAGAGAATTTAATTCCAGTTACAAAACAGAGGGGTGTATTTTTGGACCTCTGTTGCGGCACCGGCATCCACTCAGTGTGGGCCGCTAAGAAAGGTTACAAAGTTTTCGGTGTTGATCTTTCTAGTCGCTCGATTGAAGCTGCTCGCAAGAATGTGGTTGGTGGCGATTTTTTTATAGAAGACGCTTTATTGTTTTTAGATAGACCCCAAAAGTACGACGTCATTTTTATTTCGGGAAGTCTTTATTACTTCGATTTAGACCAAATCTTACCAAAGATTTTCATAGCTCTTAACGAGGGCGGTCGTTTTGTCTGTGTAGAAACATTTGGTAGCAGTTTTTTAATGAATGGCTACCGAAAAATGATGTCTCGGTTTAGTAAGAGACGAGATCGAGCATCTGTTGAAGATTTGCTGAGTGAAGATGATTTAGAGATTTTGAATAAGTACTTTCCTTCAGGCACCGTTAGGTTTTTTGATTTTTTGACGTTAGGCCTTGTTGTTTTGCCACATTTCTTGTTAACTCCATTGAAATGTTTTGATTTTTGGCTCCTTAATAAATTAGGTCTTAACAGATTGAGTTTTAAATTTGTCTTTTGGGGAGATAAACCACGATGAAAATTTGGATTCTCGAAATAGGCGAACCACTGCCATTGGAAAGTGGTGTAAGACTTCACCGTCATGGTTTGTTTTCGCAGTGGCTGGCAAAACAGGGGCATGAGGTTACGTGGTGGACGTCGAGTTTTAGTCATGCGCCGAAAAAGAACTTTGCCGATCGCGATCAGGACCTTGTTGTCGATGGCGTTACATTGCGGATTATTCATAGTATAAAAAAAAAAAAAAATGTTTCTCTAGATCGCATCAAACA
>CAYPZY010000038.1:0-12766 GCA_964415155.1 uncultured Bdellovibrionales bacterium | reverse complement strand
AAAAAATAAAAGCTACTGTAACAATTAAAAACAAAGAGTCTTGCCACCTTTTTCTCACCATCCAAATTGTTCCAGCAAAAGCTACCGCCACCAAAAATATTGTAAGGGTTGTGGAAAGGTATTCGGCAGCAAGATTCACCAGCGTTTCATTTAAAGGTGAAATACTGCTTCCCCCAGAAAATATCATTGCAAGCCCACGAGCAATCACCATCATTCCTAAAGTCACAATAAAAGGGGTGATTTGCACAATGGAAATGAGAAAACCATTAACGACACCTGCGAAGGCACCAAACGCACAAGCAAGCGCCAATGAACCAATGACTCCTTGCAAACCCGCATCCGCCCACTGCCAATGAATTTGGCTGATACCAACAAGAACACCAGCTACTGCAACAATACTACCTACAGAGAGATCTATTCCTCCAGTTAAGATAACCAACGTCATTCCAGCGGCCAAAATGCCATTCAATGAGGTCTGGCGGAGAAGGTTCGTAAGGTTTCGCGCCGAAAGAAATTGCCCTTGCGTAACGATTTCCATACATGCCACAAGTAAAAAAAATCCAATCCATACGCCATTTCTTTTTAGAAACGCATTCATCTCGCCCCCACAGCTAAAGCCATAATTTTTTCTTGTGAGAAATCACTTTGTTCAAGAATTCCTTTTTGCGCTCCTTGATTCATAACTACGATGCGATCGCAAATACCAATAAGCTCCAAAAGGTCGGAGCTGGAAACTAGCAGTGACTTACCCTGAGCAGCTAAAGCAAAAAGAATTTCGTAGATCTCATATTTAGCTCCAACATCAATTCCTCGTGTTGGTTCGTCTAAAATTAAAACTTGCGGTTGTGCCTGAAGAGAGCGCGCAATAATGACTTTTTGTTGGTTACCGCCGCTCAAATTCCCAATGTGTTGTTCACGGCTCGAACATTTTACCCGCAACTGCTTAATCGATTTCTCCGTAAGCTCAATCTCTTCACTGGTTTGAAGTTTCTTAACTAAAGAGCCCTTAATAAGTCGAGAGATCGAGATGTTTTCGTGAATGCTGCGCTTTTCAAAAATACTTTCGTGTTTTCGATCCTCAGGCACAAGCGCCAGGTTTTGCATAAGCGCGGCGGCAGGATTAAGAATTTTTCTTGGTGATCCGTCAATTAAGAGCTCACCGCTAGTTTCAAAAAGTGTATCGCCGAAAGCGGCACTAAAGAACTCACTGCGACCAGCACCCAATAGTCCCGCAAAGCCGAGAATCTCGCCTGCCTGCAAAGAAAAATTCATCGGTCCAAATTTTTTCTTACCATCATAAGTGCGGCCTGAAAAATTCTTTACCTGAAAAAGAACTTTGCCTTTTTTTCTATCTGGACGCGGTGGAAACAACTTATCAAGACTGCGACCGACCATGTGGGAGATCAGAGTGTGTTCGTTAAGTTCGCTTGTCTTACCCGTGAAAACACTTTTCCCATCCCGCAAAACGGTAATACGATCGGTAAGCTCAAAAATTTCTTCCATTTTATGACTGATATAAACCAGGCCTTTACCTTCGGCTTTAAGTTTGCGGATGATATTAAAAAGGACTTTCACTTCTTTAGGTGTGAGTGCCGAAGTGGGCTCGTCAAGAATTAGGACCTGACTGTTTTGACTGAGGGCCTTAGCGATCTCTACCAGTTGCTGATTCCCAACACTCAATGTGCTCATGAGCTGCATCGGATCGATATTGGCTTCAACCATTGATAACCAGTGTTTGGCGTTGTCTTTAACTTTTCGCCAATCGACAAGGCCATTTTTCTTTGGCCACTTTCCGACAAAAAGATTTTCAGCGACGGTTAGGTTTGGAAAAGCAGAAAGTTCTTGGTGAATAATTCCGATTCCGGCCCGTTGCGCTTGTAGTGTGTCTTTGAGATGAACTTCTTTACCGTTGACTTGAATGTTGCCACCATAAGTGCCGTGCGGATAAACGCCACTTAATACCTTCATCAACGTTGACTTACCAGCACCGTTTTCTCCAACTAAACCTAAAACCTCACCGTCATAAACAGATAGACTAACCTGATCCAAAGCGATGACGCCGGGAAAACGTTTACTCACTTTTTGTAACGAAACGAGTTCGAGCAAACCTACCTACTTTTTGCCAAAAACGGCTTCACGAGAATGAAAGCCCTTCTTAATGATCTGCTCTTCGAGATTGTCTTTGCTAACGGCATAAACCGGGGTTGCAATGCTCGGAATTTTGAAGCCATTTGCTTCCACCACTAATTTTGGCGTGACCTTTTCACCCTTTGCCAATTGGAAGGCAACTTGAGCAGAAGTTTTTGCTAACGGCTCAATTTCTTTTAAAATCTCCAACTGCTGTTTACCCGCAACGATATCTTTAATCGACGCCAAGTCGGCATCCGCGCCTGCCACAAAAACTTTGCCCGTTAGCTTCTGTTCAGAGAGAGCTTGAATTGCTCCATGAGCCATTCCCGAATTATTGGCTAAAACGGCGTCGACTTTGTTTTTATATTGAGTGAGCGCGTTCTCAACTGTTGCCATTGCCAAAGATGAACTCCAGCCTTCGTGGTTTTTTTTCACAACGACTTTAATTTCAGGATGTTTTTCTAGAACCGAATTCACACCTCTTGTAATCTCATTTGCGACCGAGTGACCAGCCTCGCCCATTAAAATGACATAGTTGCCTTTTCCATTAGTTGCTTTCACGGCGGCTTCTGCCTGCAAAACTCCTACTTGAAAGGAATCCTGTGTGACATAGAAATCAACAGGTGCCCCAGAAATAAGACGGTCATAGGAAACCACTGGAACTTTATCTTCGTGAGCCATCTTTACTAAACTCGCAGCAGCACCGGAATTCACCGGTTGCAGAACGATCGCTTTGACTCCCTGAGAAAGTAAATTTTCTACTTTGGACGCCTGCACTTGCGGACTATTGTCAGCAGAGACAAGAATGGGTTCAAAACCTAAGCGTTTGGCTTCCTCGATAAAGTACTTTTGGTCTTTTTGATAGCGCTCCTCTTTCAAGGTGGCCAAAAGAAATCCAATTTTAATTTTATTGGCGCTGGCCAACGAAGAAGATAAAGAAAAAACCGCCAAAAAAATGGCGCAAACAAAGTGCTGTAACATGGGGCCTCCCGAAATTTTTTGCTCGCAAAAAAATTATAATCTAATAGTGACATGGTCAATCATCCATTCGGCTTCATGCTGTGAAGCAATAATCGTCGCATAAAGGGAGCGAAGTACTCAGTTCTGATTCTTGTCAGTGACAAGTGAGCGTGCTAGGAGTTGCTTCGAGGAGTAAATATGAAAAAAATCTGTTTATCTTTCGTTCTCTTGACTGCCTCTGCAGCCAACAGCATGCATCTCACCTACTCAAAACCTAATAGTAAGTTAATTTCACCTCCCAATGAGGTTGTGGGCTATTGGTTCCGTTCTCAGGGCGGAACTTCAGCAGTCATTATCCAAGACGCAAGCCTTCGCGGGTGTGAAATTGCCCAACAAAAATTTCCCGGAATCGATTTGCTGAACCTCGCTCAAACAGTGTTTAAAAACAAAGGGGAAATGAATTGCGTCGTCGAAGCTTTGCCTGAGATTAGTGGAAACCAACCAGCACTTGCTCTTGAAATAAAAGAGACAGCAAATTAAATCACGACTTATGTCTAAAATTTGGTAGACCAAGAGCTAAAAATTGGGCGTTTTGCCCGCTTTGCTGTTTACCAACTTGCTCCCTGAAATATGGCAATTTAAACTGATTTAAGTTATTTCAAGGGGTTAACATACTATGAAAAACAGCATTGCAATCGCCCTAAGTTTAATTTCTTTGTACTTCTACCAGAACGTTCTCGCTAACGACGTAGTGACAACAGTAAAAGGTAACAAAGTCGTCATCGAACTGGATGGAAATACCGCAGTTAAAAAAGGTGATAAGATGCGCACTTCTGACGGCGCTGTCATTCTTATTGCTAAAGTCAAAAAAAATAAAGCTGCAGGAAAAATCAAAAGTGGTACCACTAAAAAAGGCATGACTCTGCAAAAAATGGAAAGTAGCAAAGTCGCAAAGGGTAAAAAATCAGAATCAAGCTCTGACGGTAGTAAAAAGAGTAAAATGCAAATTGGGGCAATGGTGGGAATGGGCATGGACAGCATGACCATAGCCCTCAGTTCTACTGTATCCACTAGCCCGGCGGGTTCTGGCTTTGTCGTAAGTGGATTTGCTGACGTTCCGTTAAGTAGCAGTCTTTTCATTCGTGGCGGTGTCGGCTACATGCAGTTTAAAGGTACCGACACGATTACTACAACATCTTGCCAAGGTAGTAATACCTGCGTTGTGAATATCAATTTTTTGAGTCTTGACGGTTTAGCAGGGTGGAATTTAGTCAATTCAACTTGGCAAATGTATCTTCTCGGCGGAGCCGGTTTGATGTTCCCGATGAGCAATTCGACAAATGCTCTCGATTCCGCCTCCATTAAACAATCGGCAGCGATCAAAGCTGGTCTCGGCGCCTCTTTCAATATGTGGAATCGCCGTGTTCCCGTGGAGGTCGAGTACAATTTACTTCCGCCATCAGCCGAAGTTAAAACCACAATCATTGTGTTTAGAACAGGGATGACTTTCTAAGCCTGAGAAATTCGGGTAACGCCAAGGATTCCCTTAATCTTTTGCAGCTCATTCATCACACTATAGAGTTGAGCTGTATCACGAACGCTGACATCAAATAAACAAACTGCCTTTTTATCGCGAGTGGTGCGAATTTGGGCCGACAAAATATTGATTCCCTTGGCCGTAAACGCCTCACTCATTTTTTGCAGTAGACCAGGCTTGTCTTCTCCTAAAATACGAAGACGGGCCTGACGTTCAGCACCTTGAGCGCCGTGAGGATGTGACCACTGCACTTCAATTCTTCGATCTTGATCGAGAGTAAAACTCTTAGGGCAACTTGCCGTGTGAACCGTGATACCACGACCGCGAGTGATAAATCCAACGATGGGGTCGCCCGGAATCGGCGTGCAACATTTTCCGAAACGCACCAAGACATCGGCCATACCGTCAACTTGAATAATAGAACGAGACTTTTGCGTTTGTCTGGCCGCTGACTTAAATATTTTCTGTAAAAACGATGGCTCTTCTTTTTTGCCATCACGCTCACGAGCGGGAGCAAGTTTTTCAATGATGGTGTCGCTCATTAGCTTGCCATAGCCGATCTTGACATACATATCTTCTATGTCGGGACAGCCAAGTTCGCTGAGCATTTTACTGAAGCCTTCACCATGAAAGTAATCGTTGGGTTTAAGTTCGTACTTGCGAAAGGCTTTCTCGATAAGCTGCTTACCAAGAGCTAAAGCACGCTTCCTCTGTTCGATTTTAATGAAAGCTCTAATCTTAGATGCCGCCTTAGTCGTGGCACAGGCATTCAACCAATCTTTCGAAGGTTCTTGCGTCTTTGAAGTGATAATTTCAACGGAATCACCGTTTTTTAATCGGTACTTAAGCGGCACCAACTTGCCATTCACCCGAGCGGCTACACAGTGGTGTCCAATATCTGTGTGGATCGAATACGCAAAGTCAATAGGAGTCGCGCCATCAGGAAACTCAACAACATCACCTTTGGGTGTAAACACATAAATCTCCGACTCAAAGAGATCGGTTTTTAGCGATTCTAAAAACTCATCGGGATCTTTAGTTTGTTGATGTCGTTTCACCAGATCATGAAGCCAACCAAATTTTTTGGCGGTGTCGGGATCGAGCTGATCCTTCTCTTTATACTTCCAGTGCGCCGCAATCCCCTTTTCTGCTATCAAGTGCATTTCGCGTGTGCGAATCTGAATTTCGATGCGTTCTCCGCCAGGTCCAATCACTGTCGTATGCAAACTTTGATAGTTGTTAAGCTTAGGCATCGCGATGAAGTCTTTAAAACGACCGGGAATAGGTTTCCAAATCGAGTGCACAAGGCCAAGCACTTCATAACACTTGGGAACAGATTCCACGATAATTCGAAAGGCCAAAATATCGTGAACTTGGTCAAAATCGATATTCCGAGAAGCCATTTTTCGGTAAATGGAATAAAGGTGCTTTGGTCGACCTTGAACTTCAGCTTCAAGAACGCCCTTGGCGAGCTCACTCGCTAAAAGCTCTTTTACTTCCTGAATGTATTGCTCACGCTCTTTTTTCTTTTTCGCAACTTTTTGCGCCAAAATATAATATTGTTCAGAATTGGAATAACGGAACCCCAAATCTTCGAGTTCAATCTTTATCGAGCTAATCCCCAAACGACTGGCCAGCGGCGCATAAATGTCTAGGGTTTCTTGAGCGATTCGCAATTGCTTTTCCGGGGCCATATGATGAAGAGTGCGCATATTGTGCAAGCGGTCTGCGAGCTTCACTAGAACCACACGCACATCTTTTCCCATCGCGAAAATCATCTTACGAACGTTCTCACCCTGCTTTTCGTGAGTATTGCGAAAATTCATTCGCGAGATTTTGGTCACACCATCAACCAGTTGGGCGATCACCGATCCAAACTTATCTTCAATTTCTTTGAGAGTGATTTGCGTGTCCTCAACCACATCGTGAAGGAGGGCCGTGATGACAGAAGCTAAATCAAGTTTAAGTTCTGCGAGAATAGCAGCGACACCGAGCGGATGAGAAATATATGGCTCGCCACTTCTGCGAATCTGTCCTGAGTGCGCTTTTTCCGAAAATTCATAGGCTGCACGTAATTGCGAGAGATCAGCACGTTTGTAATAGTCTAAAACTTTATCACAAAGTTCTTCGATAGTCTGAGGCGTCGCCTTGTTGAGTTCCTCAGATGTAGTTGTATCTATGACTATTTTTGCCATCGTTTTGTCCCGATGGGCTATCATAGCTTAAAAATGGCGAACCTGTAAAACTTATCGAGAAAGATCTTTTTGGATTTCTTGAAAGGTAGTTTCGGAGTCAGTGACTTCGTAGGCGACATTGCCAGCAGCCACTTCACGAAGAGCAGTTACTATATATTTATTGTCTTTAGTAGGGAGAGTAGACTCAGATCCTTTTAAAAGCTGCTTTGCACGTTTGGCTACTAATAGCACTAACGCAAAACGATTATCTACTTTGTTCAGACAATCTTCTACAGTAATCCTTGCCATTTATCCCCCTAAAAATTAACGAAACTCCATTTTTAAGCTCATTTGAGCAAATCTTCAATGATTTTTTTAAAACGCTGATAAGAGGGTTCAAAGACATCGTTCATCACCCGAAAATCAAAATGATCAGCCAAAGCCATCTCACGGTGAGCATTTTTTAAACGAAGTTCGAGGTCACTTGGCTCTGTTCCTCCACTGCGCGAGGTGATTCTACGACGCAACTCATCAATGGAAGGTGGCTGAATGAAAATCGTCTTCGCTTCGGGGAATCTTTTCTTAATCGTCAATGCCCCTTGAACGTCGACATCCATAATAGCCGCTTTTCCCTGACTCCACGTTTGCTGAACCTGATCCAGAGGTGTGCCGTAAAAATTACCATGGACCTCTGCTGTCTCCACAAAAAAGTCAGCCTCTTTTAGCTGGTTGAATTTTTTCATATCGACAAAATGATAGGGCTTACCGGGTTCTTCACCTTTACGGGGGATACGAGTTGTGTAGGTGATGGTGTCAACGAGTCGCTCATCTTCGCGCACAATTCGTTCGAGGAAACTGGATTTTCCCGCACCACTGGGAGCAACAATGATGATAATGAGACCCTTTGTCATTCGATATTTTGCACCTGTTCACGAATCTTTTCTATAGAGCCTTTAGCCTCTACCACCATCTGGGTCAAGGCAGACTTTTGCGATTTTGAACCGATGGTATTTACTTCGCGCAAAAGTTCCTGACTGTAGAACTCAAGTTTCTTTCCCTGCGCCTCACTACCCTTGACCAGATTTAAACAATTAGTGATGTGCTCCTTGAGCCTGCTTATTTCTTCGGAAATATCGCATTTGTCGACAAAAATGACCACCTCTTGCGCGACTCTTTGTTCATCAACACCGCCGGGGCCCTTCAATTTTTGCCAACGCTGAAGGAGATTGTCTTTAATCTCTTGGGGCTGAAAAACCGCAAGCTTCGCCATTTGCTCGACCAAGTCCTTGAGATGAAGAAGATTTTTTTGCAGATCCTCACGAACCGACTTGCCTTCGCGAAGACGCTGTTCATCGCATAAGTCGAGAGTATCTTGCACTAATTTGAACAAATCCTTTTTTTCATCTTGCAGAAGGTCTTTCTTTTCCTCGACGGCAAAGATTTCGGGCCAACGTAAGAGTGTCGAAATACCAACGTTATCTTTAAGTTTCAAAACCTTCTTCAAGTCGTTGCAAACGCCATACACTTGCTTGGCTAAATCCTTTTGAATAGATATCTTATAATTTTCCTTGGTAGGCATCACCTTGCGAGTGACAAAAAGATCCACACTTGAGCGAACAAACTTCTTTTGAATAAACTTTTTGAGGTCCGCCTCGAGTGAAAAATATTCTTTAGGTAAATGGGTGCGAATCTCAAGGTAACGACCATTTACTGTTCGTAAACTCACGGCGATTTGGTATTGATCCTTTAGCAAGGTGCTTTCGCCATAACCAGTCATGCTTTTCATGCCGTACAGTATTCAGTTGCGGTCAGCGACTGTCAATATTGAAAGTTTGAGTCCAACCATTGAATTTCGCTGTCACGCTTAAACCACGTTTTTTGGCGCTTCGCCAATTGGAAAGTACTGATGGTGATCTTTTCGAGTAAATCTTCTTTTGGCAATTTGCCATTCAAATATTCGCGGACCTCTTTGTAACCAACGCTATTAAGTGGTCGCCAGTGCGCCAACCCTTTTTTCATCAGACGTTCGGTTTCCTCAATAAGTCCATGAGTTAGCATTTTCTCCGCCCGTGCTTTAATCCGCTCACGCAAGAGTTGGCGATCGATATCAAGAGCCAACTTCATAACTTTATAGGAGCGCTCCTCAAGAGGATTTGCCTTTAACGTTTTTTCTTTAAGGAGTTCTGACGGCGAATAACCCGTCGAGCGTAAGGTTTCAATGGCACGCTGGAGACGATAGTGGTCTTTCGGGCCAATCTTTTGAGCATAGGTTGCATCTCGCTTTTTTAATTCCTCAAAAAGCGGTTCATAACCTGTCTGAGCAATTTCTTGTTCGACAATTTTTCTAATGTCATTGTCAACTTTGCCGATAGAATACATCTGGGTTAAAACTGATTGCACATAAAAACCGCTGCCACCGACGAATAAAAAGCGGGTTTTGCCTTTTTTCCTGTTCGTATCGAGAAAAGCCAAAACATCGCGACGGTATTCACCGGCAGTATATTGATCACCAGCCGAAACAAAACTATAAAGGTGATGAGGGACCACAGACATTTGTTCAGAACTGGGTTTTGCCGTACCAGCGTCAAGCTCTTGATAAACTTGTTGGCTGTCACAATTCACGATTTCTAAATTATGTTTTTCCGCTAAAGCCAAGGCCACATCTGATTTTCCGACGCCAGTTGCGCCCAATAGAAAGAGCGCCAGATCATTGTTTTGAGGAATGAGAACCTTCATTGAATCCTGCCAAAATCCCGTTCAATTCTTGCTATCGGCAGCTCCACAGACACAGGACGACCGTGTGGGCAAAATCCAGACAAGGGAAATTCATCCATTTGGTTTAAGAGACTCGTCATCTCTTCTTGGCTCAGTGCCTGTCCTGCGCGGATTGCCGAATGACAGGCGAGCGACGCGCATATATCACCAATAATTTTTTCGGCAGCGAGGCTGCCTCCCGCTTCCAGGATTTCGCGGGCAATCTTTTGCAATGAAGCGCTTAAGCTCTCTTCACTGAGCCAAGCGGGAGCGCTACGAACAACCACTGTCTCGTTACCCCCTCGGTCCAATGAAATATTTAATTTTGTCCACTGAGCCTCATTGGCAACTAAGGCATCAACTAAATCTGCCTCCAAAGAAACTGTTAGCGGTAAAAGATAATTTTGCACTTCACAGGGCGCGCCTAAATAACTTTTCATCAGACGCTCATACATAACACGTTCGTGCGCTGCATGTTGATCAACTAAAATCAGAGCGTCGGCTGATTCGGTTAAAATATAGGTTAGATGCGCCTGACCGATCACCTTTAAGGTCGACCAGGAGGTACCCTCACTTTTTTCTTCAAGAGGAAGAGGACTATACTGCTGGGTTGGTGTTAAAACCTTTTGACGTACCTGAACGGTTTCGAATTCACGAGAGGAAAACTCCAAATTCGTTGATGGGGCCGCCGGCATACCTACTGACTCCACCTCTGATGGTGTTTGCGGCAACTGTTTTTTCACCCAAGGAGCACTTTCGATGGCCTCACGGAGCGTGGAGTGGACGCTGCGAAAAGAGGACTTATTATCACGGAATTTTATCTGTGATTTGGTCGGATGAATATTGACATCAATTTCTCTCGGATCACAATTTACGAACACAACAACGACGGGATACTCACCATGCATTAGGAGGCCCCGATAAGCATCCATCACGGCTGCCTGCAAACCACGGTCTTGAATCCAACGATTTTGTGCAAATAACCAGATGCCTTTGCTGTTTCCCTTAACAACATGAGGACTACAATAAAAAATGTCTGATTGAACACCCAAAACATTTCCCGTTGCATGAAAAACTTCGCTTTGTTCAATAACTTGTTTTACTCGCTGCAAACTATCTTGCGCCTGCGGAATAAAATCGATGACCTTCCCTTGTGATCGCAACTGAAATTCAGTCTTTGGATGACTAAGAGCTAACGCCTGAACCACGGAGCGAATCTGCGTGATTTCACTAGAAGGCGATTTCATAAATTTCAGGCGGGCTGGTACGTTTTCAAAAAGATCTTCAACGATCACCGTCGTCCCGACATTGCTGGCGTACGTTTCGCTACTGTCGACTTTGCCAAAATTGCAAACGACTCGCGAACCTTCTTCGCTGTTCTTCGTTTTAGAAAAAATTTGGAATCGACTTACCGCCGAAATGGTGGCTAAAGCCTCGCCACGAAAACCAAAACTTGATAGTTGCCACAAGTCAGAGGTATCGCGAATTTTACTGGTACAATGCCGCCCTAAAGCTGAAGAAAGCTGATCGCGAGCGATTCCCAGGCCATTGTCGACAACACGAATGTTACGGCCACCATTTTCAATTTCAACGGTTATTTGTGTGGCCTTTGCGTCCAATGAATTTTCAATGAGTTCTTTCACTAAGTGCGCTGGCCGTTCAACCACTTCGCCTGCGGCGATCTGGTCGACAACATGATCAGGTAGCCTTTGAATTTCCATTGGCGCAATCTAGCTGAGATACAAAAGAATTGCAATTTTTAGAAGGCAGAATATTGGACACCGAGGAAGGCGGCGCCAAAGGGTGTTTTATCGTAGTAATATTTACCCTCAAGCCGCCAAACTATTTTGTTGAGGCGAAAGGCAAGACCCACTGAGCCAGCAACTCCAAAACGGGTGCCACCCGATTGTTTAACTGTGCCGCCCTCAACATACTTAAGAGAGCTGTTGGCGATGAAGCCACCCAATCCCAAATAAGACATAACATTGGGCGAACTCAATAAAAAGGGAATAACCATCACCCCATCGCCTAAAACCAAATAACCAGTCGGCTTATAGCTATCGCCAAGAAATGGTGGTGGCGACATACTCATATTGATTGACCAATCCATCGTCATCGGAAGTAAAAGTTTCGGGCCGGTAAATTTTAAACCGTACACTAAGTAAGCGCCCGTCACTGGCGCTTGCCCCATAATTTCCTCGGAATAAAAAAGTGAACCCAGGCTGAATCCGTAGTTAGTACTTTGCTCAAGTGCCGGTAGCGGTTTATTAAATTTTTCAACTTCCTTATCTTTTGCGGCGGTTGGGCCCTTCTTTTTGGTATTGGCTGCCGTCGGAGTTGTCGCTGTCGCGGCTTTACTTGTGACTTGAACGTCGACATCTGAAATATAACCATAGGTCGATTTTTTAAGTTTTACTTTGTAAAAAGGCCCGTAGGTTTTGCTCGAGAGTTGAACCTTTTTGTTAATCGGCAGATAAGCGATAACTGAAGAATCAAAGCTTGCAGACTCGTATACCATCGCACCTTCGACAACAATTAAACCCGACTGACCTTTTTTAGTTTTAGTCTTTTTAGTTTCTTTACCGTCTTTAGATTTCTCTGTTTTATCTTTGTCCTTTTTGGCAGTCTTTTTAGAAGTTTTCTTAGCGGCAGATTTGCCTTCTTTGGACTCGCTGGCTCCGTCTTGCGCCAAGACGGTGACGACAAACGAAAAATTTAAAATGAAGAACAGCAATATCTTACGCAAAACGAATCACCCAAACCTTGAGCAAAGCTTCTAAGACAATTTTTGCAGACATTTTGCTTTTGCCTGCAGCTCTTTCCGCAAATTGGATTGGCACCTCTTGGCCGCGAAATCCCGCTTTCAAAGAGCGATATTTTAGTTCGATCTGAAAGCTGTAACCGTTTGAACGAATATTTTCCATGCCTATCTTCTGTAAAACATTTTTCTTATAAGCGTTGAAGCCACCCGTCCAGTCATTGATGGGAAAGCCTAAAATCAAACGCGCATAAAGACTACCACCACGGCTAATGGCCTTGCGTCCTAAGCTCCAGGCCGTGACCCCGCCGCCGTTGACGTAACGAGAACCGACAACGAAATCAACATCGGGACGACGAAGGCCTTCAACAATTTTCGTGAGATCTTGCGGGCGATGCGAGAAGTCGGCGTCCATTTCAATGAGACCGTCAAATCCATTAACGATACCCCACT
>CAYPZY010000037.1:0-12797 GCA_964415155.1 uncultured Bdellovibrionales bacterium | reverse complement strand
TTGGTAAATTGCTAGAGCTACCGGCAAGGGCATCATAAACTTTTAATCCCGCCCAATAATACGGTACCAGTAGGGCATTGTAGATTGGCGTTACAATGGGTAAAGGCTTTGATAAATGCGGAGCAATTTTTAGCACTGTATTGCGCTCGTGCAAGGCATCGCGAATAAGGTTGTAGAGAACGTTATCGAATTTCAATGTTGTCAGAAAAGCCATGGTTAGTTGTTCAAGATAGCGAACACCGCCGTGAAGTAGTTTTGTCGATCGGCTAGAAGTCTCGGCGGCGAAATCATTGGCTTCAACTAAAGCCACTTTGAGTCCGCGGCTTGAAGCGTCCACTGCAGCGCCGAGGCCAGCACTGCCACCGCCAATGATAAGGACATCGAATTCTTCACTTTGCAGACGCGAAAGGTTTCGTTCGCGCGTAATATAAGACGCTTGATAAGAAGTTTTTGTGAGAGTGCTGGAGCGGCCGGTAAAGAGCGCACTACAAATCGATGCAGATGCCGATGCTGGAGTCGTTGCCAATGAGCTCATTGCGGTTGCAACCGCAAATAAAATATTTCTTATCTTCTGATGAGCTGCAAAGGATAGCAATAAAGCCAGTGGTGATTTCATAATAGCGTTAATACAAAGCAAGGAACATGCAAAGTGAGGGGTTCTATATTGCAGGCTATGACCTAACTTTCCCATAATTCTGCCTATGTGACTTTTTTTGCTAAACGCTGGTGACCAAAATTGAGTCATAAATTGAGCTTATATTGGCGAAATTAAAGGGATAACTGCCACCGCCACATGTCAGGCCTGACCGCAACTCTTGAAATTTCAAAAACGATTCACTAGCCTCTCAAGAACAGGGAGGATTTATGAGAGCAGCAATGGTTTTGGGTGTGTCGCTAGTGATCTGGGGAACGATCAACGCTGGTGCTACGGAGTACGATCAGCTTTATCCAAATCACGTCGGCGTTTGCGCTTTGAGTAGCGCTAAGCGAATCGGTGGAACAAGACTCAGCGCTAGATCTGTTTTTGATTGGGGCCATATGGTTTTGTCTATCAAGGGCGCTTGCCGCGATCAAAATGCTTCCTTTCCGCAGCTCACCGTTTGTTCCGAGGCACAGATTAGAGCAGGTGACGATGGTGTCGTCGTTTCTGTTAATGGCCGCTCAAAAAATGTGAACTGGTTGGCTATTGATGGTCGCCGTTTTAGCTTTAATGGTCCTATCGATCCGGAGCAAACAGTTGATCAAAATGTCATTGATCGAACTGCTCGTATGACCATCGAAAGTGGCGCCTATAAAGGCATTACCATTCATGAAGAGGACTCCGAAAAAGGAAAGCCTACTGAACAGCTATTAGCTGAAAGCTCCTTAGCTTTTGAAGTTGGGATTACCTATGGCCGAGATGTCAAGTGTGCCAAGCTTCCGGTCGAAAAAAATCAATTGCAGAGAGTGATTGTTTATCTCAATGAACTTAATCAAGTTTATTTTTCTGGGAAGATTTATAAATGGCATCCGGTCTTTAATAACTGCGCCCACCTCGTTCATAATGCCTTGGCCGACCTGGGTATTTGGCAAACAAAGTTGACAGATCAATCTTGGACGACGCAATTACAGCATTTAGCGGTACCTGGTAACGAACCTTTGGATCTGTCTTTCCTTGCTAACGATACGCCTTTAAATGATCCTTCTGTCATCTTCAATGATTCTCATTTGCGAAATACTTTTGCCAAATGGGGTTGGCTACCAGTTCGTCACGGGGTTTTGATAGAATTAATGCAGATGCACGCCAAGAATGAGATTTTTTCAAATAAAGGCATCAGTTTTCACACTCTGCAACTTCTTGATTCAAAGTTAAATTATTCTTCATACACAAAAAAAACCGCAACGGAGCCGAGATATCGCGATTTGAAGACGAATTTATTATTCTTTAAGAAATTATACGAAGACGCTTTGCAAGCGCGCCGACCAGAGCAAGAATATGTGGAAAGAATTCCACCGGCGTCCATACCTGAGTTCAGCGACTTCTATGAGCGTTATTACACATATCTACAAGCCGAGCTTGATGACGTGAAGTCCAAGCTCAGCCAGTTTTTCTAAGGAACAAAAAGATCGCGGCAGATGCGCAGAGTGTTTGCCGTTGGTGGTCTCTCTGGATGGGCATCACCGAAAACGAATCGAGTGATCGCGCCGAGATTAATGCTTTCTCTAAAATTTCTTTGTGCAGCGACCATAGCAGATTGGGCGGCAGGGGAACCTAGCAAAGTCTTCACCGCTGCTCCAGCTTCACTTTCTTTAGCAACGACAGATGCAAGACCCTCCTTTTTAAAAAATCGAGAATTATACCTTTCTTGGCCGCCGTTAATGTCGAGTAACACGAGAGGCAGACCAATCACAAATGCTTCGGTGGGTGATAAGCCGCCTGATTTTGTGACGTAGGTATTCGCCGATCTGACGTAACCCATAACCTTGTCGTTGGGAATAAATCCCTCAATGGTCAGGTGGATGTTGGCGGGAAGTTTTGCCTTCATTCGGTTCAAACGATTAATGTTGCGTGTGCTCTTTCCGCAGATGGCGACAACTTGAATTTCTTCCCGAAGATTTTGAGCGATACCGTCAACAATATCCGCAAAATTACCGACACCTTCTTTGCCGCTCATAATAACAACGGTCTTTTTTTCGGGGTCAAGGCCTGCGCTTCTTAGAAAATCAGTTCGTCCTTCTGCCGTCAGTGGTTCAAAAGCCTTAACGTTTACTGGCATTCCTGTCGTTATTACTTTTTCTGCAGGAATTCCTTGTTCTATCCAAGCCTCACGCATTGCTGGGTGAGCTAGAAAAGTCATATCGATATCGCGTGACAATAGCATGTGATAGCGTTCAATAACGTAGTCAGTATGAATCCATCCGATTTTGATATCTTTCGATAGAAGATTTTTTTCGCGCAAAGAAATCAGTGTTTCAACCCCAAGGTTAAACGTGTTAATAATCACATCTGGTTTAAATTCATTGATATAGGAAAGGACTGCTTGTTCGTCGTAAGGTTTAGAAATCTCACTTACAGAATTTGCTGTGTGCGCGCGTTCCATCGATTTGTTATAAATCGAATCCCACATCTCAGGTTTATGTTTCACCATGAGTTGATAGGCAGTTTCGTTGAACCATTTGATAAAGAAGCTATCTGAAAACTCCCGTACGTTTTTAATTTCTACGTAAACTTCCGGATCGCGAGCTTGGATTCCTGCTTTAATCGCCTTCGCAGCGCTTTCGTGCCCCATGCCGATGTCGGCCGAGAAGATAAGAACGCGTCGAGGTGGCTTTGCAAATCCCTCGAATCCCACGATCAAAAGCACCACGAAAACAAACGTGGAAAGATAAACGTTTTTCATTCTAGTCTCCTATTAAAAATAATTTCTTGCACATATTTTGAGAGGGCTTTGTCTTAAATTGACCAACCAGCGCATCCATACTTTTCGCACGTAATTGACCACTAAGAACATTGGCATCGGTCGGCATTCCCTCTAGCCAGGTCGCACGAAGATAACGATTGATGCTCTGAGGATCCATGCGCAACATGATATCGAGCATTTTTGTATCCAGCGGTTGTCCCACCACCACTTTCAGAGTCACAGGCGGATTCGATTTGTCCACGAGGTCGTCGATGGTACTGTCAATAGTGTTTCGGTAAGTAAACCGCGCCGTGTTTTCATAAACAATTGGCACCAGGTTGATCTTGTAGCCTTCGTTTCGTAAACGACGGAGTAAACCCCACGAAAATTTCTCGCGTGGTGGTCGCGTCTCCATCATCCCGGCAGAAACACTGCCTTCAGGGTAGATAACAATATTACGAGTGTAGCCCTTTTTAAGTTCCTTAATGGTGTTTTCAATGGGGACATCGCTACCACCGCCAACGACGATCACATTGCTAAAAGCCTTGCCCAGAATCTGGGAGCTCGGTTTCGGGAAGAAGATGAAGGGTAGAGCGTCGTCTATACCCAAATGGCTGTACGCTAGAAAATCTAAAACGGGGTTGCGGTGGACGGGCGCGAAGATATTAACGATGCCCGGCTCAAGGCGCTGGGCTTTGTCGACGATTTCGCGGCCTTGCACTTCAACTTTGTAATCAACTTCTTTGGTGAACAAACGGAAGAACTCGTTGAGGTGGCCCATGTAAGACATATTTTGACTGCTTTTGAAAACTAGCGATGCCAAGCTCTTAAGAAATTTACCACTGAGCTTGACGTAAAGAATATACTTTTTGAGCGTGGGACCGTACTCTTTGAGGCGCTCGAACAGGGTGAGTTTGTAATTTTTCGCCTTCATCATGCGGTCTGATTGGTCGATGAATTCACGCGCTTTTTCAAAGGTGAGTCGATAATAGTGAGTGCGAGGAATGTCCTTCGCTTGTCCATACACATGTTTGAGATTTAAATAATTTTGGTAGGCATCGCGAGTTTCATTTGTCAATTTAGCTAGGGTTTCCCGATCGGCGGGACTAACGCGAAATTGTAGTTCTTCATTTGTAGAAGTAACGTAAAACAAAACTTTCTTTGCGAAATGATCCAGCGCCTGAACGATCAGCGCGTCCAAATTGCTTTGGTATTCCTTTTGCCGCTGATCCCACTGCGCGATCACTTCTTGGAGATGTGTTGCGAGCTTTTGGCGTTCGGGGTCAAGTAGAGATTTGCCCTCAGTAATGAACTGGGTTTCTGCTGATGTAAAACGCGCGAGTTCATTGGCCATTGCTTCCTGAACGTTGGCGGCTTTTAATTGTTGTGAATCGATATCGGCACGTAAACGCTCCAGTTCACTTTCTTTGATAACAAGTTGTTGATACTCCTGCTCTAGTTCTCGTTGCTTTTGTTCTTTGACAGCTGCATTTTCAACGGAAGTACCACTCACATTTTCGTAAGTAACGCGATAGCTACCTGGATAGACAGCCAGGCGTTTAGTGACCATGGCCTCTTCGAATTTTCCGTTACCTATACCCAACATGTTCTTAATCATGCGCAAAGGTTTATAAGGTGAAATGGGAAAGGTTGTGCGACTATAAAGGTTTTTAGAGTCGGGGACGTAAGTGTATCCTACCAACTCGACACGGTAACCAACATCATTTGTAAAGAAGCTAAGGTAGCGGTCAAAAACATCGAGAGGAACAGTGAATCTGCGCACCTTACCATCGCCAACGGCAACTTGCTCGGGCGTTAAAAATCCACCCGCCTTTAAAAGGCGATCGCTGAAATCAGCGCAATTATTTTCGCGGCCGTCAAAACTCCATTCGCCGCGTATCCACGTAGCATCGTGCCGCTCGACTTCGCGAAGCATTGCTGCCTTTTGTGCTGGTGATACACCAGACACGCGAATAGAAAGATTGTGGCGAGCATAAGCCTCACCAAATGTGTCAGTGTGCTCTTCGTTCATGTAGTGGCGACTGATTCCATAAAGGTAATCATTTAGAGATGTCTTATGAATGATATACGACTCGTGACCACGCTTGGCTTGGCCGTTGACGGTATAAACCGTGTCGTCAATGCGAACGGCGATATGTCCAAAAGGATTGGCGTCCTTTCTGAACATTTCACCGTCAGGATGTTTGCCGTAGGCAAGTAGAATTTCTATGTCAGCTGGCGCCGCTTTCTCCAGTTCGGCAAGAGCTTCGGCCGAGTACTCAACGCTTTTTCCAGCTTCAATACCTAATCGGAAGTCAGCTTCAGAGGATAACTTGGGTGAGCTGACGAATTCTTGTATCTTGTGGAGATTGACGCCATCGCGAAATTCGATTTGGGCATGGCGCATGCGATCCCACAGAGTTTCGTCGGTTAGGAGCCTTTGCACATGATCACCTAGTTCGTAGAGATCAGAGGTAACCAGAGCAAGGTCTTTGCTTGCAAATAGACGCGCGTTTTCGTGATCGATTCCAGGTGTTGAGTCCACTAATACCAACGGTTTGATATCAAATTGGCTGACGGTCGTGCTGAGATAGCTTGTCGGTGCCACCACAAGATCTGCATAGCGGGTGTATTGCGAGTAGTGAGTGTCCGCCACGGTAATGATTTTGCTTTTTAACTGACTTTCCAGTTGATGAACCATTTTTTCTTTGAGATTTGGCTTAGCAACTATTTGCACTGGTCTTTTGACCGCTTTCACAATCGTCTCAATGGCGGTGCGGTAATCTGATGTAGAAGCTCCGTCGGGAAGTGAAATCGCAATTGTTAACACATCTAAACTTAAACCGGTGCTCGAGAATAAAGTCTTTCGACTCAGTAAATCGCTCGCAACCTGCGGGGGCGTGGCCGCCGTACTTACGCGGTTTTCCTCAACTCCCTGCTCTAGCCACATCTGGCGACTGGCAGAGCTTGGTACGAAGGTTTGATCAATTCGTTGGGAAATTCTAGGAAAGTAAGCTGGAATAAAATCAGTGTAAAGCCAACCAATCTTCACGTCGCGCAGCTTGCCGCGTTCGCGGATGTTACCTAGTACTTGGGCAGCGCCAAAATGAGTTGCTAAAATAGTATCTGGTTTTTCAATTTCTAAATATTTTTCTAACGCTTTTTCATTGTAAGGCGTCTTTAGATTCGCGAGTGTCATGCTTTGGTTTCCCTTAGTGAGAAACGCACTGTAAAAGCGATTGAAAGTTTTAGGATAGTTCTCCAAGAGATAGCCGTAAACCGCTTTACCTAATTTTCGGCGCCAACCTGGTTGAAAATCGCGAATATCTTTTAATATGATGTTGTTTGTGGGGCCATCACCTGGCGCTGCGAGAACGGTTTCAAGAGCTGTAGCGGTTGCCACTTGGCCTTGGTTAATTGATGAATAAAGGATGACGACCTTCTGTGAGGGCGCAGACCGTGAAGGCGCAGAAAAACACACGTTGCCGATCACAAGCGGCAAAATGCAGAGAAATATTCTTAAAGCTCTCATCATCTTCTCCATAAAAACTTCGGGAACGTTCAAGCCGGTTGCCATTGCATGGCCTATGCCCTCGGAGCAGTTTTCTTTGAGAAGGACTAAGTGATTGTTTTTAAATAATTAATTAAATTATTGCCAAGGTAAGCAGTGGTCGGTGAACAGCTGGACTGTGGCGATTTTTTTGACAGAGCGACGTCAATTGTCAGGTCGGTGGTTTAGGTCAACTTACGAAAGGGAGGCTTTAGATCTCGATACAAGGTATGGAGCCAGTGATTTTGGTAACGCAGTCTTCAGCAGGTTTGCAAGACTACCACCTACGAAACCTTTTTAACTTTCTTTAAGGATTCGACCTTGAAGCCAAATCTACTATATGGATGCCGGGCTCCACAGGGATTTGTTTTTGGACCACTCGAACTGAAACTGCTACAGTGTAGAGATGACAAGATACGCCGACAAAGTTTTAAGTGGTGAGGCTCCCGAACCTGCGGATTGGGTTGAACATCTGAAAGCAATGCATTCAGAGTCGCCAAGCCAAACTCCAAACGCTTTCGAGTCTCCGAAGACTCAGGACGGAATGAATTCATATCAGGTGTTGATAAATTCCGCCAAGGTAAAAGTGCCCTCAAAAATTCTGGATTTGGCCTGCGGGGATGGTAATCTCATCCCATACATCAAAAAACACTTTGGAAATGATACGCCGGTGATAGGCATTGATATGTCAAAAGGAGAGCTCGCGATCGCCGCTTCCAAAAAATTTGATAAGAATGTGACCTTGAAATGTGAAATGGCGGATTCGATAACTGAAGAGAATGATTCATTTGATTTTGTTTTCTGTCATATGGCTTTAATGCTTATGAACCCAGTCGGGCCAGTTATTGAAGAAATAATTCGAGTTTTGAAAACGGGTGGAACTTTTGCGGCTGTCGTGGGGGCAGGTAGTTCACAAAAAGCCGATTTTTATTCTACTTATCAAGAAATTGCGATTGGTTTTCTGAAAAAGAAATTTCCAAAGTTTGTTGGGATGGCTTCTGGGGACCAGCGAGTTCGAAGTTTGGCAGGAATCATAGATATATTCAGTGGCACTGGATTTTGTAACCCAAAAATAAAAGAGTTTTCTGTTTTAGTGAACGTACCGGCAAATAACCCGTGGGTATTTTTTAAAGATATGTACAACGTTAGTCTGTTGCCGGCACATTTACGTGAAGAGCTCCGCAGTGAGCTAAGTATTGCTGCCCAATCGAGTGGCCAGAAAAATCTATCGTTTGAGTTTCCCATGCGTTTGATTGTAGCTGAGAAAAAGTGAGTACCAATAACACTGGTTTAACTTAGGCCTTGGCTAAAAACTTGGTGAGATTGGTCAGCTAAAAACTAGCGAGAAAATTCGCAATCAACGAGAGCTGATTTATCATCATCCGCAGGACGATACCAAGACCCACGAGCATTAAAAGTGAGTTTCACTTCTTTTGAGGAGTACGAAACGTAAGTAGAATTGTCTGTGTAGACTTTCTCGACTCTACTTACCAAGCTTTCTCCCTCTACCGTAAATTTAATAGCTGTACGTTTAGAGTTAAGGACAACGGAAACGTTATCGTCAGCGTAACAAGTAACAACACGATTACTTTTTAGTACGGCCATAGGGTTTAGGTTTGCAGCTTGTGCCGAGGTTCCAATTAAAACTAAAAGAATATATTTTTTCACTAAAATAGCTCCCGTTTAATAAGTCGTAGGGTATATTTCGAGATGAAAATGAATTCAATTCAAGATTCACTCACCGTGAAAATTATTCTGACCAAAACCAAATGGTTTTGATTATTCGGTCAAAAAAACGCCGAATTTAGGAGTATTGCAATCGATACCATCGTTCACCATTGGCCCGATGATTTGAAGTTCAGCAATGACTGTCACTGCCATCGTGGCAGTGGCATAGATTATTTCAATATCTGTAATTTTCCGTGAAGTTTTTTGATTGAGGCGACGGTTGCGAATTCGCACTGAATACCGAATACAGTTAACAGTATTCTGTATTCAGAATTTTTTTGTTGGTGGCCAGGGAGGGAATCGAACCCCCGACACAAGGATTTTCAGTCCTCTGCTCTACCGACTGAGCTACCTGGCCGTCACAGTTGAACCTTGAATAACTAGTTTGACGTTTGCTGTTAGTCAAAAGTTTCGTGAACTTAATTCAAAATAATCAAAGATGTGCCTATACTGAGGGCATATTTAAAACGATAAATCAATGTTTCCCTCGATAAAAATTAAATACCCCTGGGCACGGTAATCTTTACCGGCCTTCTTGAGGCCTTCACAATCATTTGCTAGTTGGAAAGAATGAAAAATTTAATCTTCTCTACAATCGCAATTTTTTTCTCTTTAACCGCAAAATCTTATATCGGTGGAACGCCACCGAACGGACTTATTCCCGCTGCGATCTCGTGGCGTTTGGGTCCTGCCGAGTGTTCTGGTACGAGAATATCAGATCATCATATTGTAACGGCAGCCCATTGTATTTTGGCCTTAGGTGAACCGCCCCAATCTTTGGTGAATGCCTTTGGTTTCGAAGTTGCTGGTGAGCTTGGGATCGCCAAAGACTCATCTCGTATTCAAGTAAATGCTGTGAAAATTCATTTTCACCCCGATGTCAGCAGTGGGGCAGCGGCAACCGATGTTGCAGTTATTGAAACTGAAGCAATGCCTAAAGGTCCAATGGTGCAAATCAGTTCCAAGCCTCCTAAAATGGGTGAAAAGTTCCTATTGGGTGGCTATGGCTGTAAAGGTGAAGGATTTGCCGACAACGGTGAAATGACAATTGGTTTTAAGACTCCGGTAGATCTTGTTTCTGAACTCATGATTTTCGGTATCAAAGATTTTGATGGAAAAAGCACTTCATTTGGTTGCCCTGGCGATTCTGGTGGTGGAGTTTTCAGATTAAACTCACAGAATATTTATGAATTGGTGGCCGTCAATCAAGCTATCGGCATTACCCGCGAGAGTTTTGCAAAACTCACAGTAGATGCTAAGACAGGAAAAATTACATCCTATGTCCAGGATCCACAACCAGTCGTTCGCGTTGTGGCCCTTGCAAGTGGCGAAGGTACAATTGAGAAATGGCTCAGATCTATTTTACCCACGGAAGTTTTTAGTAAGTAGGTTTGCATCTGAACAATATTTGCGGCATGCTTTTCTTTGGAAAAGGAGCCTCTCATGAAATTATTTTTTATCATTACCTCTTTGTGTTTCAGTTCTGTTAGTTATTCTTCAACAGAGGTCGCCTTTCCTGAAGAGGGCGCTGTTCTAGTTATTCAGGGACAAGATAGTGATGCCGGCAATTTATTTAAAGCAATGAATGTTCCTGCTGTTCTTGAAAATGGAATTCACCAAAAACAAATAAATGTTCTTAATGATTCTGCTCAAGAAGTCTTAATAGTGATTTGTAAAAAATTAGATGGTGCTGAAAATACCGCATGCACGATTGATATTAAAAACGGCTACATCAACAAAAAGGATCGCCATATTCTTGTTGGCATGAATGGTCGGTACGAAGCTCCAAGTACTGGCAAGAAGTTCCATCATCAGTCAAACGACAAATTTCGTGGCGAAATTTTTGTTTCAGAAAACAAAAAAGTCCACTTTTGGAAAACCTTTGATAGCTCTGGAAGCGTTGCCTCTGTAACACTTGAATATCGCGATTAAGAAACAAACGACTTTCAATCTTGACTAGATTGCCGAAGTCTTAAATGCTTTAAGAAGAACATTTTTCCAGGGAGGTGAACATGTTCTTCTTCGCCTTATTTTTATCGGCTTTAACCTTTGCAACTGATTTCGATCCCAAGAACATGGCGCCTTACATTCGCGAAAAGGCCGTGACTCTGGATTGGTCGTTGATAGGGAAGTCTCCGGAAAAAGTAATTTACATCGGCGAGGATCATTTTTCGATTGCACTGAAATCTGAGCTCGCGCAGCACTTCCAACAACTTAAGGCTTCGGGTGTAACCCACTTGGGTATTGAAGTTCTCGATGATGTTGTGCAGGCCATTCTCAATGATTTCATGCGTGACGGTAGTCGCCGCGAAGAACTACGTAGTCAAATCCATGATCATGGCTGGGGCAAAGAGGGCTATATGATGGTCTTTGAAGCTGCTCGTCTGGTCGGATTAAAAATGGTGT
Organism: uncultured Bdellovibrionales bacterium; assembly: GCA_964415155.1. Classification (GTDB taxonomy): domain Bacteria; phylum Bdellovibrionota; class Bdellovibrionia; order Bdellovibrionales; family SG-bin7; genus CAYPZY01. The sequence goes on along the minus strand of CAYPZY010000037.1, from coordinate 1,733 downwards.
CGCTAAATCTTCCATTTGATCCGCATTACACCGTTGAGGAAAATGTCGCTTATCGCTGTTCTGACAAAAGAAAGAGCACGCATCCATGTACAAATAAACAATTAAATTGCGTCATGTGGGATTGTTGGATGGCTTCGATTATTAATCAAGAACTCACCGATGATTCAGCGGCAAAGTTTGTTGTGTTGATAGGAAATGTTCATGTGCAAAAGAGAATGCAACCCAAATATCTTGATGAGTACGGAATTGCTTCTCGCAGTTACATGTTTAATTATCCCGGTAAAACTAATGATCCCTTTCAAGCCTCTTTTAATAGAGCCGTTCAAGAAGCCGGTCATGGCAAAAATAAGGTGTTGATTCCTCTACCCGCGGCACAAACCAATGTAGATGGTATTATTTATTTGCCTGAAGTTTTTGATGGTAAATAAAATATATTTACACCTATCGACGACCTGCGAAATGTTTTTGACGGATGCTGTTGATTTCTAAAATTAGCAGTGAAAAAACGGCAATCCAGTTGCGGTTGCCTAAATGAACTACAATATCAGGAACATTTATTCTTGACCCTTTAGCGATTCGTTACATAAGGTCTTCGTACTTATTAACGTTCCTAAAGGAGGAAAAATGTTAAAAAGAGTATTACTATCAGTAGCTGTAGTTTCTGCAATGGTTCCAGCATTTGCTGCCGACATCGTTGGCAAATGGCAAATTGCGCAAGAGCAGAATGGTTACAAATACACTTTAACTCTAGGAATTGAGAAAGAAGTTTCTCACTTCGGCGCTGTTTGTGAATTCGGCGGTCATAAAGCTGAAATTGGCGTTGATGTTCCTTCTAAAATCGATGGTAACAACTACCACGTTTTAGGTTCTGCTGAGAAGAAAGCTGGTGGTCAAATTAACTGTGAAATCGCAATCAAACCAATGCAACTTACTTATGAAGTAACTGACACGCAGTTGACTTTAAAATCTAGCGAAGGCGTTATCGTTTTAAATAAGGTTCAGTAATTTTTTGTAACAGCCTTAAGGAAAGAAGCTACTCTTAAAGTAGCTTCTTTTTTTTTTAGGACTTTTTAAGCGCACTATCGAGATCGGCTAGCAAATCGTCGATCGTTTCAATGCCAACGCTCAAACGAACCATTGTGTCGCTAATTCCCAAAGCTTTTCGGTTCTCTGGCGGCACGCTTGCGTGAGTCATAATAGCGGGATGTTCGACAAGAGATTCAACACCACCTAAGCTTTCGGCTAAAGAAAATACTCTGAGTGTTTCAAGAAACGAGCGAGCAGATTGCAAATTGCCTTTAATATCAAAGGTGATCATGCCACCAAAACCCGACATTTGCTTTTTTGCAAGATCGTGTTGCGGGTGACTTTTTAATCCAGGATAAATCACGCGCTGGACCTTTTTGTGATCTTCCAGAAATTTGGCAACTGCTAAGGCATTTTCTTGGTGGGCGCGCATGCGGATGGGTAGCGTCTTAAGACTTCGCATGCAAAGGAAAGCATCGAATGTTGCCGAGATGCCTCCCATGGAATTACTTAAAAATGCCAACCGCTCGGCGATTTTAGCATCATTGGTGGCAGCGACGCCGCCGACGATATCACTATGACCGCCAATATATTTAGTGGAAGAGTGAACGACAATGTCAGCGCCCAATGTCAGCGGTTTCTGAAAATACGGACTCATAAAAGTGTTATCAACAACAGTTATCGCGCCATTGGACTTGGCAGCCTCA
>CAYPZY010000036.1:0-12840 GCA_964415155.1 uncultured Bdellovibrionales bacterium | reverse complement strand
TGGGATAGCGACCAGCCATAAGAGCTAAAAGCATCATGCCGCCGGCAAGACCCAGGGTTGCCGAAACGATCGCTGTAAAAAAGGCAATGGTCAGCATGAAAGCGTTGCTGTTGAAATATTCTAGGAAGATGGTCACCTAAAAACTATGGCATAAGATGAGGTGAGGTTCAATCCACAAACGGCCCAAAACCTTCACCTTGGGCGCCCAAGGTGAACGGTACTAATGAAAAATATCAGTCACCAGACTTAGCAGCCTTGGCTCGTAAATGCGGTTCAAGGTGACGACAGCGAATACGAATGTTTTGTGGAGTTACTTCGATGAGTTCGCGATCAGAAATCCAATCCATCGCTTGTTCTAAAGTCATCGGCTTAATGGGGGTGAGCTTAATCGCTTCGTCACTACCAGACGCACGTACGTTGGTGAGTTTTTTCTCGCGGCAAACGTTGACCTCGAGATCATTAGACTTATTGTGTTCGCCCGTTACCATCCCTGAATAGACCATAGTGCCGGCATTGATAAAGTGACTGCCGCGATCCTCTAAATGAAAGAGAGCATAGGGCGTGGCTTTGCCTGTGCGATCAGAGATCATGGCGCCAGTTGTGCGGCCAGGGATATCACCCTTGTAAGGCTCATAGCCCGCATAATGAGTGTTTAAAAGCCCAGTACCGCGAGTGTCGGTCAAAAACTCAGAACGATAACCAAAAAGTCCGCGCGCAGGAATTAAAAACTCCAAACGTGTTCGTCCCGAACCTTTGGTGGACATGTGCATGAGAACACCTTTGCGACCTCCCAACTTTTGATTGATGACGCCGCTATACTGATCTTCAACGTCAATAATCACATTTTCCATTGGCTCCTGTTGGACGCCATCAATAGTTTTGTAGAGTGCTTGTGGCTTACTGACTAAAATTTCGTAGCCTTCGCGCCGCATGTTCTCGAGAAGAACCGCTAATTGTAACTCTCCTCGTCCCAAAATTTTGAAGGCATCGGTTGATTCCGTCGGCTCCATGCGGATTGAAACGTTATGCAGAAGTTCTTTTTCTAGACGTTCTTTGAGTTTTCGACTCGTGACGTTTGGTCCTTCTTTACCGCCAAAAGGGCTATCATTGACCGAGAAGACCATGCCGACAGTTGGCTCATCCACCTTAAGGCGTGGTAGTGGCGCTGGATTTGTTACTGAAGTGATTGAGTCACCGATAAAGATTTCCTCAAATCCTGCGACCACGGCGATATCTCCGGCGTGGAGTTCCTGCACCTGTACTTGTGAACTCGCTTTATAAGCGAATAGTGCTTTAACTTTTATTTTTACCTGTTTTTTCTCATGAACAACTAAGACTTCGTCATTGATGCGAATGGAGCCCGAAATGATTCTGCCTATCGCTAATTGGCCCACGTAATCGCTGTAATCAATGTTTGAAACAAGAATCTGTAGGGGACCTTGAGTATCGGCCTTCGGCGGTGGCACTAAATCAATAATTGTATCGAAAAGAGGAGTTAAATCTTTAGCCGTTTCGCGATCTTTAAGATCAAGCATTGCCAAACCTTGGCGCGCAATCGTGTAAACGGTTTTAAAATAACACTGCTCTTCGGTGGCATCGAGATCGATGAAAAGGTTGAAAACCTCGTCCATGACTTCATTAATACGAGCATCGGGACGGTCAATCTTATTGATGACAACAATGACTTTCAGATTTTGCTCAAGAGCTTTTTTCAACACAAAGCGGGTTTGTGGGAGCGGGCCTTCGCTGGCATCAACCAATAAAAGGGCGCCGTCAACCATGTTGAGGACGCGTTCAACCTCGCCACCAAAGTCACTATGCCCGGGAGTATCGACAATATTTACTTTAATACCGTTATAAGTGAATGAAGCGTTTTTGGCGGCAATGGTGATCCCGCGTTCTTTCTCAAGATCCATAGAATCCATAAAGCGTTCTTCAACTTGTTCGTTGGTGCGAAAGGTTCCGCTTTGGCGAAGCAAATGATCAACGAGGGTGGTTTTTCCATGGTCAACGTGGGCGATAATAGCGATATTCCGAATAGCAACAGACATCAAACAGCTCTTTCTAATTCTTTCTTGCGCTTACCTTTTACGGTTCGGCTAAGTGTTTTTCTAATTTTTAATTTTTTTTCTACGAGGAAAATAGGCTTGATAATAGCACCAAAAACCGGGCGAAGGCTAATGATTCTTACAGATAAACCCATATTTTTAACATTGATGTTGAGCGAGCGAGGCATCAGTAGCAGCGGCATCAGGCGTGATAGTGCCGAAATCATAAAGATCAAATGATAGGAGTGCACCGTTTCGCCAAAATAACGCAAGAAAAAGCCGCCAATAAGCGATCCACAAACAATTCCAAAGTAGTTTAACAACGTAAAGGCCGACATAAAGCTCGCCCGCTTTTCATGGGAAAGTCGATTAAAGAAGATGAGGAATGTGCCTAGTTCCTGAGCTGCCCAAAAAAATCCGCCGTAGATGTGAAAAAAGATTAAAGCCGGGATTGAGCTTGATAAAAGCCACAAAGCCGGAATGAAAACAACGCCGACGGTGCCGATCATAAGAATGCGATCAACGGAATGTTTCTTTGCAATCATCGACCACAAGGGGAGGGCAAAAAATTTAGCTAAAAAGGAACAAGCGATGAGAAGTGCAAACGTGCCATAAGGAAGCTTCAATGCCGATAACATAAACGGTGTGAAGTACGGAGAAGAAATATTGGCCGTCAATTGCAGAAGTGTCAGGTATAAAAACAGTCGCCCGTTGGGAGAGTTTTTTAATTCTCCAATGACCTGAGAAAAAGGAATGCGTTTTATCTCTTGGCAAATTTCCTTAGGCTCAGACTGTGAGTGTAGATAAAGTGTCGAGATCATTCGGCACAGGCCAGCTAATAGAAATATAACCGCAAACTCGCTGGTGCCATCGATGCTTGCTTTGTGGAACTGCAAATAAAACCCGCCTAGCAGGAGGCTGGCAAGAGTGAATATTTGAATATAGCGACTGCGAATAGCAAAATATCTGATTTGGATTTGTCGGGGAATTAAGGAACCGACCCATGCCGTCCACGCTGGAGTTGTGGACATGCTTGCTGACCAATAGACAATGGCGGCAAAGAAAACCAAAATTTCACTAATGCGGTTTTGATTCGCCAAGAACGCAAACCAAAATAGGCTTAAGCTCTGCACGCCGGCAGCGAAACACACCCATGTCCGATAAGAATTAAATTTTTTGGCAGCCAGCGGGACGAGTAGTTGCAGCAGGGATCCTACTAGTAGAGGCACCACATTTATAAGACCGGCGAAGGTATCAGTAGAACCTACGGCAAGCGCGAAGGCGCTGAAGTAAGTTTCGCCAAATCCAACCATTAAGCTGTAATAAATACCGTCGAGGGTGCAGGACTTCAAATTCCTGCGAACTGCATTTTTGTTTGTCACGATGAAACGATTATCTCTCCAATCGTTAAGGTTGTCCATTTAACACAATTTGCTCAATGAATTTTTCGACTTAGCCGAAAAGCTGGAATGCTGAATATTTTTCTGATTGTGTTAAATATTAAGTTGCAAGCCCTGGCTGAATATCGTGCTTTCGAATTAAAAATCACCAATGTCGCATCAGGAAAGTCGCGATCGGTTAAATCGACATTAGACCAGTTTCAATATTCGGAATATTACCCGTTAAATGCTGGAGAATCGATCGAATACGTTACCTCATGGATGTGTATGGGAAATACTAACCATCACAAAGCTATTTGTGCAAATCCTCAAGGGGACACAACACAAAACCAAAATCCAGCTTCGCCAGACTTGCGCACACCAGCTCTTCAAACTCCTGCCGTTCAGTGATATCCTAGTTTTAATAGCTAGGATGGCTAATGGCAGATAGAATATCTTCTTACAACCAAAACGTTGAAGCTAATCAGCAAATCGCTGATATTCAAAAGAACTATCAAAGAAAACGAGAAGAAGCCGTTAAGCGCGGAGAAACTGAGCTTAAGCAAATCAATGAAGACTTTCATCGCCGGAGAGAAAAGGCTGTTGACGAAGGCGTTGCAGCAGTCAACCATATTCGCGAAAACAATGACAATCAAGCTGAGCAAATAAAAAACCAGGGCTATCAAAATATTAAAAATCTCCGAACAACTGTTGACCAAGACTTCCAAAAAATTCGCGAAGGCTCTCAGGAGCGCAATCAGAAAATGATTGATAGAATGAAAAGTGACCAGGAAGCTCTGCAGAACCAAATGCACAAGGCACAGGCCAAACAAGAAACGCAGCAGAACGCGCAGATTGAAAGAATCAACGATTTACAGGCCAAGCAGCAGGAAAACGAAAAAGAGATTCGTGATAAAGTGAACCGAGACTACGAGAGGCTCACGCAGGAACAGTCAAAAAAAATCGCTGACATCAAGGACAAGGGCACTAAAACTTTACGTTCGATGCGTGAGACCTATGAAGAGGGAATCAATGAGACACGTGGTCGTCATCGCGAAGCGATGCAAAGACAGCGAGAGCGTCAAGAAAAGGAAATGAATTCGTTTAACAGCGAAGCGCAACAACGGCATCGTAAAATTCAGTCACAGAATGAAAATCAACTCAATCGGTTGCACGATAAGTTTCGTGAAGCCATTCAAGAGGAAACAAAAGTAGGCCAAGAAAAATTTGACGAATTAAGGCAGGGCAATTCGCAAAAGGTGGTTAATGAGAAAAATCGCGGTGCCGATCAAATGGAAAAAGTGCGTAACGAGTATGACGGGCGCTTAAAAAAGTTACGCGAACAAGCTTCTTCGCAGTTAAATATGGAAAAAGAGGCCTACGAAGCTAAAAGAAAAGCCATAAAAGAGACCTACGACAAAGACTTTGAAAAACTGCAAACGAGTTTAGAGAGGGAAAAGTCCTCACGAAATTCGCAGTATCAAAAACGTTTCGAAAATGACAAGGAGCTTTATCGCGCCAATCTGGCGATGCAGAAAAAGGAATTCGATAAGATTTATCAAAAGAACGAATCCTTCGCGCGCGAGGCTCTTAACAGTCAACGTGAAAACGTCATTCGCGAACTCACTAAACAGCGACATAAACTGGTTGGCTCCCTGAATAAGTATGATGGAATCGCAGAGGATCCGTTTTATGGCGTTAAGCATTTAAACTCTGAGATTAAAGAGACTGAGAGAAGCTATATTTTGACGGCGAAAATTCCCGAACATCTTAAAAAGAATGTCGACGTGACAGTTCAGAAGGATCGGGTGCGAATCACCGGTAATCGTAGTTTTCAGGAAGATTTAATTTCTGACAAAAAAGATCATCGCCTTAAAACCGATAGCTATCAAACCTTCAACGAAGAATTTACTTTTGATGTGCCTGTGTCGGAGAAGAAAATTATAGAAAAATACGAAGATGGTTTGCTCACCGTCATTATTCCCAAAGCGGGCGCCGTGATTAGTTAATTACTTTTTAATGAGTTCTTTGACTTCAGAAAGTAAAAATAAAATTCGCGAACTGAGATCGTGAACTTTTTTTAAGTTTTCGTCGAGGCGACTAACGACATCCACTGATTCGTGTTCGAAATCATAAACGGATAGTGGCGACTTAACCAAGAGATTAGCTTTTTCGTCGTGTTCTTTTATTGCTGTGGCTTTGTCGTTCACTATCATTTTTTCCTCGTAACCTTTAATATCCTAGCTAAGTATTTAAGCAAATAACAACTTAAATTAGCTTAAAATATATAACTCGCGTTATTTGCTGTAATTTTTTTACGACGTACCACAGGATGCTTATTATTAATACTCACATTTTAATGAAGAGATATCCAAATTGCCGATATCCCTTCTTGTAACTCCAGAAGCTAAGCGCTCATTCATCACGCTACCGTTTTGATTGTCATGTGAGAGACCTAAAAGATGACCTAATTCATGAGTGAAAAGACTTTGTAGATCAACTGCCGTTGTTGTCAGGCTGTCACCTGTAAAAAACTGAAAATTCTTGGCGTTGATGCGAATATCACCTTCAACAATTTGCTCGCCCTTCCAGTAGATAGTTGTGCGCGCTTGTTCCGTCGGTTTGCTTTCTTCCCAGGTATCCATAAAGTAGATACCCGACATTCCGTCTTTTTGTGGATTAGCTGGGCCCGAGATCCCGACCCCGGCAATGACGAATAATTCTTTTCCTAAAGACTTTGTCCACGCATCCATCGCCTTTTTCAATGCGTCCATATATTCGTCTTTATTTGGTTGATTTAAAAATGACTCGTGGATGTAAAGATTTATAGGAAGATTTTGATTCCAAGAAACTCTTTGCTGAAGACTGTTCATCACAAAGTTACACTGCTCCTCTGGCTTGATGGTAAGGCTACAGGCGCTTAACATCAGCATCGTCAGGGCAGTAAATGGGATAAGGATGTACTTTAACTTCAGCTTCATGAACCTTCTTAATTTCAATTCCAGTGCCCAGATTGAACACCGGTAGTATCAACTGCTGATCGGTATAACTTACGGATTTGACGAGTCAAATTGTGGGTGCCGATTTAAGGCAGGGTGGCTAGAAACTTCGACAAGGGAAAAAAGGCCTGATGGTTTTGTGGGCAGATTTCATTAAAAACTCATAAGATATTGAAATTACAGGAGTTTTTTTGTGTATAAAGCTTGTACAGGTTTTTTGGGGAGTTTTACCTTAAATTGTCCCGAAAATTGGATCAGTACCTTCGTCGGAGAAATTCAGAAAACACTCTACGCCGTCACTTTGCAAAAATATTTTTTGTATCATTAACTTTTATGTAGACTATCAAAAAACTAAATTGCAGAAAAACTCCAAGTGGTGTCGAAAGTAAACTGAAAATCCATCCTTTACTCTGCAAAAAAGTTTCTTCTCAAATTTATCCACTCGTCTCTGACAGAAATGCAACCACCAACGTTGGTCTGGACCTTGCTATATAGGATCAGTGACAGGCCGGCTCACCCACAATCGTGGATCCCTTGAGCTAACAACCCTTTCTTTTCAAGCAAGTCTATAAGAAGGGGGAGTGAGAAACTCCCCTCCCTTCCGCGAAAAATACAGGAATCCCGGTATACGAGTTAACGGGTATACATGGGTACTTGTTGTGGAATACCTGAATACAGGTCAGCGGAATACCGGTGTATTCTTAGACGCTATCACAGGAATAACGGTAACCAACACCCCTAATCGTATGGATGAACTTGCCGACCGCTTCGAGTTTTTTACGAAGGGCAGTCATATGAACATCGAGAGTTCTATCGGAGAGTGTCGGTTGTTCTAAGACATTATTGCGGAACTGTTCGCGAGTTACAACTTGGCCACTTCGTTTTACTAGTTCCACTAAAATCTTATATTCTGTAAGTGTAAGTTTGATTTCTTTTTGTTCTAAAAATATCTGATGCGAGAGTAAATCAATCGTTAATGTACCCGAATTGAGCTTCTTAAGATCCTCAGTGGGTTCTTTAGCTCGACGAAGAACGGCTTTGATTCGTGCATCCAAAATATTTAAGCGGAAAGGTTTTGTGATGTAGTCATCAGCGCCAGTGTTTAGAGCCTGAACTACTTTTTGCTCATCATTGTGTCCTGTAACCATAATCACAGGGACTTTTTTGAATTCTTTACTTTGCTTAAGATCAGCGAGAATCTCCAAACCATTTTTGCCTGGAAGAGAAAGATCCAAAAGAATGATATCGGGAATCTTAGAGCTAAAATCTTTAAATATCCGCTCGCCATCCTCAATCAGTTCAACTTTATAACCTTGTTCAGAAAGAGACGTGCCAATAAGGGCGCGAAATTCGCTTTCGTCGTCAACTACCATTATAGTCATTGTTTCATCGCCTTTTGTTAGCTCATCTAATACCAATTCTAGATATTAATACAATGAGTTCTAAGTACTTTTTAAGTTTTGCACTTTCAAAGAAAAGACTAACGCAAAAGGTCGCCCTTGTCATGGTTAAGTTCAAGTTAAAAAATCTTCTGTTTTTCTCTGAAATACCTTGCTTACTGGGTAGACGCTATCATAATTTCCGTTCACCTAAATATCACAGGACAATTGAGGGTTCACACATGCGAGATTTGCAAAGGGAAATCGAGGACAAGGGTCAAAAGATTTTCGATGCTATGGAGGGAGAGTCGGCATCCATCTTTAACAAAGATTGGTGGTACGGCAGAATCATGGACTGGAGTATGCGAAACAAACAGTTTAAAACGCAGATGTTTCGCTTTGTCGACGTTCTTCCTTATCTGAAATCAAGTTCCGAAGTCGCCAAACATTTAAAAGAATATTTTGCTGAAGGTGGAGAGAGTCTCCCGTCGGTTTTCAATTTTGGTTTGGGACTTGGATCGCTGGCGCCAGGAATCATGGCGGGTGCAATCAAGAAAAATGTTACGGAAATGGCAAAGATGTTCATCGTGGGTGAGACTCATCAAGAAGCCTTGGCCGCGGTCACTAAAGCCAGAAAGAACAATATTGCGAGCACTGTGGATCTTCTCGGCGAAGTTACACTTAGCGAGAAAGAAGCTTTTGATTATCAGAGACGTTATCTTAATCTCATTGAGGAATTTGCCAACGCTGCAGAAAAATGGCCGTCGTTAGAGGTTATCGATCATAACCATTTGGGTGAAATTCCGAAGGTCAACGTCTCGGTAAAACTGAGCTCGCTTTACTCGCAAATTCATGTGGCGGCCTGGGAACATAGTAAACAGGTTTTAAAGGAACGACTACGTCCTATTTTTAATAAAGCTTTGGAACGAAATGTTTTTATTAACCTTGATATGGAACATTATGCGCTAAAGACTTTAACGTTAGAGGTTTTTGAAGAGCTAATAATGGAAGAACCTTTTCGCAATTACCCACACTGGGGGATTGTTCTTCAAGCTTATCTGCGTGACTCGCTTCAAGATGGCAAACGACTTGTCGAACTAGCGAAACGCCGACGCGCTCCTTTTACGGTTCGATTAGTTAAAGGTGCGTATTGGGATTTTGAAACTATTTTTTCAGAGCAAAAGCGCTGGTCTTATCCCGTTTATACCAATAAAAAAGAATCCGACGCCAACTACGAAGACATCACGATGTTGCTATTGCAGAATCATCAGTACATTCATTTGGCTATGGGCTCCCACAATGTGCGCTCACTGGCGGCTGGTCTTATGTATGCTGAAAAACTTGGAATTGATAAGAGAGCTTTGGAAGTTCAAATGCTCTATGGGATGGCCGACAATTTCAAAAAAGCGTTGGTCAAAATGGGAATTAGAGTGCGTGAATACAGTCCTATCGGTGAATTGATTCCTGGGATGGCTTATCTAGTACGGCGATTACTCGAGAACACTTCAAATGAATCTTTTCTCCGTTCTAAATTTGCTGAGAACGTATCGACACATGTTCTTTTGCAAAGTCCGCATCAATCCCTAAAACCGTCTGGGGATTTCCCGGAAACGCAAGAGCGCTTTTACAATGAACCACCAACGGATTATGGTATTAAAAAAAATCGAGATTCGCTGTTAAAAACTCTACAACAATTAAACCAAGCGAAAGTACCAACTTTTCCCTGTGTGATCGCAAAGAAAAATATTTCGACTCAAAGAGTTCTAGAATCTACAAATCCAGCTGATCCAGCGCAGATAGTTGGTAAGGTTTGCGTTGCGGGTATTCCCGAAGCCGAACAAGCAGTCAATACCGCTAAAGAGGCGTTTTCCACTTGGAAAAATGTTAGCGGTGAGGAGCGGGCCAAATACATTGATAAAGTTGCAGATCTCTTAGTCCGCGATAAAACTCTATTGACGGCTGTAGAAATTCTTGAAGTCGGCAAACCGTGGAGCGAGGCCAGTGCCGATGTCGACGAAGCGATTGATTTTTGCCGTTACTACGCAAGACACATGCGTGAGCTTTCCCAACCGCAACGAGTGGGTAAGGTGGCAGGGGAGTTAAGTCACTATTTTTATCGCCCTCGCGGTGTCGCCCTCGTCATTGCTCCGTGGAATTTTCCCTTAGCGATTTTGACAGGAATGGTCGCCGCTGCCGCGGTGACGGGAAACACCGTCGTTATGAAGCCGGCGGAACAAAGTTCAGTGATTGCTGCGCATTTGATGCGAGTAATTCAAGAAGCAGGCATTCCTCCTGGTGTGGTCAACTTTTTGCCTGGCTACGGCGAAGAAATTGGCGCTCATCTGGTAAAACATAAAGATGTACAGATCATTGCCTTCACTGGCTCAAAACAAGTAGGCCTCGAGATTCTTAAGCAGGCGAGTCTTCTACAGCCCGGCCAAACTTCAGTCAAAAAGTGCATCATTGAGATGGGTGGCAAAAATGCAATCATTGTTGATTCCGATGCGGATTTGGATGAAGCCGTTATGGGGACTCTTTACTCAGCATTTGGTTTTCAGGGACAAAAGTGTTCAGCTTGTAGTCGCGTAATTGTTCTCGAAGAAAACTATGACCGTTTTGTCGATCGTTTGGTTGCTGCTGCCAAAAGTTTTACCGTCGGCGCACCTTCTGATCCGACTCATCTTATGGGACCTGTCATTGACGAAGAAGCGCAAAAACGTATTCTTAAAACCATTGAGGAAGCAAAAACGTATGCGCGTCCTATTTTCACGGGAGAAGTACCTGCCAACGGCTATTTTGTTCCGCCAACGATATTTGCCGATGTTGATCCAAACTCCGACTTAGCACAAAAAGAAATTTTCGGTCCTGTCTTAGCGATCATCAAAGTAAAAGACATCGATGAAGCAATTCGAGTTGCCAATGGTGTTGAATATGGCTTAACGGGTGGCGTGTATTCGCGAAGTCCTAGTAGTATCGCAAAAATAAAAACAGAGTTGGAAGTTGGCAACCTTTACATCAACCGTTCAATAACTGGAGCGATGGTGGATCGACATCCCTTCGGTGGCATCAAGATGTCAGGGATTGGCAGTAAAACTGGTGGTCCTGATTACTTACTTCAGTACGTAGAACCGATTGCCGTCAGCGAAAACACTCTACGTCGTGGCTTCGCGCCGACGGAAGACGAATAGGGCGAGTAGAACGCCGGTGAGAAGGCCACCCATGTGGGTGGTAAATGCGATGGGATCTCCTAGATCTTCAACGGTTGAAAGATATCCTGTCACATCGAGAATGACTCGATGGATGAGTACGATCCACGCTGGCAGGTATACCCAACCCCAAAAACCTTCGATAGGAACGATGAAGTAGAAAAAGCGTACGGGCCGCTTCCACAACATTGTTCCAAATAATCCTACGATACCACTGACGGAGCCACTGGCACCGATCATTGGAGTGAGAGTGGCGCCGCCCAGGATCATGTAAAGCCAAGCGCCAAACACACCAGACGTGAGGAACGCTAACAAAAACGCAGCACCACCAATTATCGGTTCGAGATAACTACCCAGCAATAAAAAAAATACCGAATTGCCAATGAGGTGTCCCCAATTAGCGTGTAGGAATTGGTAGGATAAGGCGCTTGTCCAGCTGGGATGGCTGGCGATGAATCCAAGCTCTGTGTTGGGATGCGCAGACTGAAGATTTTTGAGCTCAGCGATTTTCTTTTTCCAAATCCCAATAGCGACTTCATCTCCCTCATTCATATCGTCTGTTGAACTATCTAAAAATAGTGGATCACGGAGCGCGTAAATTCCCAGTGTCTGCAAGGAGGTGCGATCACCGCCCAACGCTTTGTTTGATTTTTCCCGCACGAGATTGGAGTAGGAGCTGGGATGACGATGAATGTGTTTGGCATAGAGCGCGCCCTGAGTGTTGAGAAAAAACTGATCGCGATAGTAAGCGTTGAGAGATTTTTCCGACTCCGCCCTTTGTGTTGAGGTCAATGCGAAAACGACCAAGTTCAACAGCAGTAACAACCAAGTCACGGGCGCTTTTGATGGAGATAAAATAAAATTAAGAATAGGCAGGATCATTTGCCGCCTTTAAATTTGCCGTTTTTACTTTTTAGCTTTTCGCTGATGATATTGAATTCATTTTCAGAAGCGATTTGGCGATTTCCCGCATGTAATGACTTAATGGTGTCCCAGGCAACTTTTTCATTTCCCGAGTTGTAAGCGCTGACGGCCCATTGCCTTAAAAAGGTTGGTGACTTAATTACTTTGGCCAGCGACTTGCCAGCATCGAAGGAATCTCTATAAAGTTTGCGTTCTAACAGTTCATCAAAGATTTTCAGTCCTAGCAGTGGCCAGTGTTCGCCAAGCTCATTGTGAAAATCTTGCCAATAATTTTTGATATCTTTTAGAGCTTTGGCTGACTCTTCGGTTTGTAACCAGCGCAGGCCCGATTCGACACGTAGCTGAGGATCTAGATTTCTGTTAAGAAACATATCGCGAAAGGTGTTTTTGGCCTGGTCCTTTTTGTTTTTTTGAAGGTCCAGAGCAGTGAGAAGTTTCACAGTGCTTTTATTTGGCGTCTGTGCGGCAAGTGACTTGTAATCGACATTTTCTCCCTTTTCGCACTCCGCTTTTCTCACGAGCGAAAGAGAAATTTCAGGATCAACAAAGGATTGGGCGTATTCTTTTAGTTCGTTTTTTAGGAAACCACATATCTGACGCTGCTCTTCTCCGCAACCACTCATAGATTCTTCGTAGCAAAACCAAGTGGAAGTTTTAATTCTTTGCAGATCAGATACGAGTGGCAAATAGGTGTAGAGGGCGGTGCGAGCGGCTTCTTTGTTTTGCAATCCCCAGAGAACCTTTGCCCGCTGCTCTCCAATGAACTCTGACAGGTAATCTGTTGGAGCGAGTTCGTTGATGACATTTAGTGCTTCTTGGTAATTAAAAGTCTCTAGCCAATGCTTAAGCGCCCAAATTTTTAAATCGGTTTTATTGGACTTCGCCAATTTCGAGAAATGCGGATC
>CAYPZY010000035.1:0-12865 GCA_964415155.1 uncultured Bdellovibrionales bacterium | reverse complement strand
GCCGCCGCTGAAAAAATTGGTGCCAACCCGCTTCTTGCAAAGGTGATGGCCTATTACCATGACATTGGAAAGACCAATCACGCTGGCTATTTCATTGAAAATCAAAAGCCGGGCCGCAATCCTCATGATCATATTTCGCCGTTCATGAGCAAGACCGTTTTGATTTCTCACATTAAAGACGGCGTCGATCTTGGCATCAAACATAAACTAGGAAAACCTATCATTGATGGGATCGTTCAACACCACGGCACCACTCTGATCGCATACTTTTACAATAAGACGCAAGAAAATGCCGATGGCGATATTGATCAAGTTCCCGAAGATGAATTTCGCTATCCAGGTCCGAAACCACAATTTAAAGAGGCGGCCTTAATTATGCTTGGAGACAGTATCGAAGCGGCAGCCCGATCGCTGGATGAGCCGACGACAATGCGCCTACAGAACATCGTTAAAAACATTATCCAGAGGAAATTCATGGAAGGCCAACTTGAGGAATGTAACCTAACACTCAAAGATCTTTCCACGATTGAAGCTTCTTTCACACGTACCCTGATTGGAATCCACCATCAACGTATCGACTATCCAAGACAAGCAGGTGGCGGCGCCTCATTACCTCCCGAAAAGGGCGGCCTCAGGCAATCCGTTAAGAAGTCACCACCACCATCATGACGTTAACCTTTGTTAACAAAGCCAAGAGCAAAATACCTCGCCAATTTCTCTGCCAATGGGTGAAAAATGTGGAGACGGAACTTCTTAAAAGAAAGACGGCTTTTAAAAAAAGTCATGTCGGTCTGGAATTAGTATTGGCTTTTGTTAGTCGCAGCGAAATGAAAAAAGTAAATAAAAAATTTCGCCAAAAGAATAAACCGACAGACGTTTTAAGTTTTAACGGAATTATGCCAGATCAACTCGGCGAACTTTTATTGTGTTATGATGTCATAAAAGAACAAGCAAAAGATCATAAGGTTTCGGTTAAAGAAGAACTTGGCTACATGACTTTGCATGGTATTCTTCATTTATTGGGATACGATCACGAGAAGAGCGCCAAACAAGCTCAAAAAATGTACAAACTCCAGGATTCTATTTTTCATCGCTTGAGTATCAAAAAATAAACTGCTAGATTTTGCTCCATGAGTTTAAGCACAGAATTTAGTGATGTCCGCAACACTCTCTTAGATTTACAAAGGCGCACAGACGACCTGAGGAGGTATCTTTGACCTCGACACAAAAGAAAAGCGCCTCCAAGAACTAGAAGAACAGATCCTGCAACCATCCGTTTGGCAAGATCAGAATAAACTGCAAAAAATCAATAAAGAAAAAAGTGATCTCGATAAAATGATCACTCAATGGAAAGACATTAAGTCGCGCACTGCTGATGGTCTGGAACTTTTGGAGATGATCCTTCAAGAGAAGGACGAAAAAAGTTTTGCCGATCTTAAACTAGAATCAAAATCTCTTAACGATCTTGTCCGCGGGCTCGAAATGAAGAAGCTTTTGGGTAACGAGCTTGATCCTAACAGCGCCTTTATGACGATCAACTCCGGCGCTGGTGGCACTGAGGCATGTGACTGGGCCGAGATGCTCCTTCGCATGTATGTGAAATACGCCAATTCCCAAGGTTATAAAACCGAACTGCTTGAATCCAGCGATGGTGAGGGCGCCGGGATTAAGTCGGCAACTCTCTACATTGAAGGTCCCTATGCTTACGGGTACCTTAAAGCGGAGTCTGGTGTTCATCGCCTGGTGCGCATCAGTCCTTTTGACTCGAATGCCCGCCGCCATACCAGTTTTGCCTCTGTCTTTGTTTGGGCCGAAGTTGACGATGAAATTAAAATCGAAATTAAGCCCGAAGACATCAAAGTCGATACTTATCGCTCAAGCGGTGCCGGCGGTCAGCACGTCAACAAAACTGATTCTGCGGTACGAATGACTCACATACCGACTGGTATCATTGTCAGCTGTCAAAGCCAACGCTCACAACACGCCAACCGAGACAAGGCCATGAAGATGTTGAAGGCAGCTCTTTACGAAAGAGAGATTGCAGAACGTAACAAAAAGAAGGAACAGCTTGAGTCTACCAAAAAAGCCAATGAATGGGGTAGCCAGATTCGTTCCTACGTCTTTCAGCCTTACCAACTTGTGAAAGACCATCGCACCAATTTCGAATCGGGAAATATCAATTCCGTTATGGATGGCGAAATTGATGGCTTCATTGAATCATTCTTAAAAATGAACGTTGAGAAAGTGCAGTAAGCAAAGTGTTTCAACTGCGATTGGCTCTCAAGTTTCTGAACCTCAAAAAAAGCTTAAAAGATGTCACGTCCATTTTGGCCATCATAGGAATGATCCTTGGAGTAGGTAGTCTCATCGTTACAATGTCTGTTTTCAGCGGCTTCGAAACAGCTCTTAAAAATTCCATCATCGATGTCGTCGGTCACATCACTCTTATCAAACGTGGCTCTGACATTAATTCCAGCGAAAAGGTTATTGAGAAACTAAAAAAAGATATTCCCCAAATCAAACATTCGTCGCCTTACGTTTCTCTTGAGGCAGTGGCCGCCAACAAAGGAAAAATTTCAGGTGTCCGCGTTGAGGGTGTTGACTCACCAACCTACGAAAATGTTCTCAACATCAAGAGCCGGGTCATCAAAGGAAAATTCAATCTCGCTCCTACAGATGATAATCTTTCTGCAGCAATGATTGGAAAAGGTTTGGCCAAAACCCTTAATGTTGATGTCGGCCAAGATCTAAAGCTCATTATTCCAAAACCGTCGACTAGTAACTCGCGAAAATTCTCTCCCCGCTCGGAAAAGTTTAGAATTATCGGAATTATGGATTTTGGTAAATACGACTACAACGAACGGATTGTCGTCATTCCCATGGATGCGGCACAAAGACTGGCAAATATCGGCGAAAAAATTGTCGGTTACCGCCTTCGCATCGATGATGCCACGCAAGTGACAAAGATCAGCAACGAAATCCTAAAAAATCTCGGCGGCTATCCTTATTGGACGCGAACTTGGTATGAAGTGAATCAAAATTTACTTGATGCCATACAAATTGAAAAAGTCGTGATCTTTTTGGTCGTCCTCATCATGGTCGTTGCTGCCTGTTTTAATGTTGCCAGTACTCTCTATGTGCGAGTGATCAATCGCTACTCCGAAATTAGCATCTTGAAATCAATGGGAGCGAAAAAGTTTTTTATCGTTCATATTTTTGCGCTTCAGGGTCTGGTACTTGGCACGATAGGCGCCACCGGCGGCGTATTATTGGGAATAATTCTATCTCGGGCATTTAAGTGGGCCGAACAAAGATGGAGCTTGATTCCGGCCGACGTCTATAAAATTGAAATTTTCACGGCCGAACTCAGATACACCGATTTGACGGCAGTTTTTGTGGCGACCTTTCTTGTGTGCTTTTTATCCACTCTCTTGCCGGCACTTCGTGGTGCGCGCCTTAATCCAACGGAAGGACTAAGATATGAATAAATTTATTCCTATTTTAAAGACAGAAAAGCTCTGCAAATCCTACCCTCAAGCTATCGGTAAATTAGAGATTCTGAAAAACATCGATCTTATGATTTACAAGGGTGAAGCCGTCTGTATCGTCGGTTCCTCTGGTGCGGGAAAAAGTACTTTACTGCATCTCTTAGGAGCACTCGACAATCCAACTTCTGGTCGTGTGCTATTTCATTCTAAGAGTTTTTCTGATTACAGCGATGATGAGTTAGCCACACTACGCAATGAAAAAATGGGATTCGTTTTCCAATTTCACCACCTTCTTGCCGAATTCACTGCGCTGGAAAATGTGATGGTCCCCTGTCAAATTTCAGGAATGTCCAAACGCGCCGCCAAAGAAAAAGCTGAACACCTTCTCAACCAAATCGGCATGTCGCACCGACTTGGTCACTATCCGTCGGAACTTAGTGGTGGTGAAAATCAGCGAGTGGCTATCGCCCGCGCGCTTGTCAACAGCCCGGAGATTCTTTTTGCTGACGAACCTACGGGTAATCTCGATACCCAAAACGGTAAAATGATCGAAGATCTTTTTTTCAATCTCCGCCAAAAATTGGGAATTACCTTGATCGTTGTCACCCACAACGTGCAGTTTTCTACGCGTTTTACGCGCGTGATTCGCTTGAAGGACGGCGTTGCGGTTTAAAAATTTGTGTGCGCACTGAATATTCTCAACGCCAACACCGTCAATAAGGTTCTTTTTGATACGAAAAATGGAAAAAATCTGAAAAAGATACATGATTTATTTTGAAATCTTCTGAGTATCAGATTCCCTGTCTCAGTTTGAGATTTACCGGTGTTGAAATTTAAGTCTAGTCCAGAATATTCCGATAGATACAAAGATATGGGACGTTTAGTTTCGAAGTACTCACCTAATGATATTGCTACGCGTGTCTTTAGCAAAAAGATGCTTTTGCTAAATTTAACTTTTGTCCTAATTCTTTCTTTATCACAACAGATCTATGCCGCCTGCGGTGGCACCGTTAGAACCTGGGACTCGGGCGCCGGCAGTACCAGCTGGAACACCGCCAACAACTGGAGCGGTAACAACATTCCTAACTCGAGCACAGAAGACGCAGTAATCGTATCAGGCAACCAAATTCCCGACGTCGATGCCAACCTCACTGTTGGTTGCGTGGAGATTCAGTCAGGTACGTTAAACGCTGGTACTAATAATCGCACTCTAACTGTTACCGGTGACTACTTTAGAAACGCCAATATCGCTTCATTCAATAATACTACTAACAGTTTCGTTTTAAAAATGGGCGGTAGTGCTCCGCAAACACTTGAGAACTACGACCGTATCAGAACACTCGAAATCGGCAACAACACAACCGTCACCTCCATCTATCCGTTTGAGGTTTCGAACAAATTACAGTTTACAGCCGGTTGGACAGGAACTTTTATTTTAAATGCCGACCTCTATAATTCGAGTAGCGCTTTTACTATCCCGGCGGGCGCCACCTTAACTATTGGAGATAACGCCGTTCTCACATCTCTCGGCAATATCACTGTTTCGGGAACCTTAAAGATGTTACCGGGGTCACAGTTAAAATTTAACAATGGTCGAACTTTAACAATCAACAGTGGCGGCTCACTCCTAATTCAAGGCGCACAGGGAAATGCCGCCAAAATTTCAGGTCAGGACTTTAACGACTATTTTACTTTCAACATGAACGGTATTTTGAACGCCAATTACTTTAACTTTCAGCGCACTCAAACTACAGGTCTAAACATCGGTGCGACGGGTGTCGTGCAAAAACTGGATAATGGTGAATTCCACGCGCCGCTGGCCAACGCCAACGCTATCACTATCGCAGCTGGCGCTACTCTTCCCGCCACAATGAACTATTTAAATTTTTCGAACGACAACAATGTAACGGGCGTTAGAAATTTTAATAGTGCTTATACAGGAACCGCCATTTCAGTCACCAATTACACGGGTAGCATTAGCGGTAACGCCTTAGAACGCGCCGACACGGGTAATAAGATTGGTTGGAGCACGCCTGGCGCGACCAAATTGACTCTCACAGATTTTTCTAATCCACCAACCACTATTAATCAAAGTACGACTGCAACTATGGCGACATTTGCCTTTGGTTTAAACCAGGCGGCAACAACAACCGATATCACGCGAGTTAAAATATCCATGATTGGCACCGCATCCAACTCTGATATTGCGTCAATCGTCATATATAAGGACGCCGCTGCTAGCATGGATTGCGCACTAAATACAGGAACCGACACCAACCTCAGCGGAACGGTGACCCTCACTGGTTCACCACCAAGCTACACAATTACAATTCCTTCAGGTAGTGTCACAACCAATAGCGATACCGCCAAACATTGTCTTCACATTCAAGCAACAACGACATCCACGGCGGCTGATGATAAAACGATTCAATTCTCCATTCAGGCAACCAGTGACGTTGACAATTCCCAGAACTACTCCTTTTCAGATACAGCTTCACCACCTGTGACAGCCTCGCCTGCCACGAGAATCAATGGTGATGCGATTCGTAGATGGCAAGGTGATAACACGACTGACTGGGCAACAGCTGGCAACTGGTCTGGAGGTGTACCTTCGGGAACTGTTGATTGCCAAGTGGGTGTGGCGACAAGGGTACCCTTATTGAGTGCCGCTGGTAGCTGTCAAAATGCCACCTTTCAAACTGGCGGATCAATTACAATTAATAGTCAGACCTTAAATTTTTCTTCTGGTTTGACGGTGCAAACTGGTTTCAACTTCCTTACTCCAACGAGTGTCGGCACTGTGAATCTCAATGGTGCAGCTTCTCAACAAATCAAGTTAAGCACTCCGGTACCCGCGAATTTTACTATTAATAATACGGGTGCGGCGGGAAATGATTATATCGAAGTAACTGGCGACAGCCAAATTGGCGACAATTCAGGGAACGGCGGTAACGTTACAATTACAAATGGTACTCTTCGCATTAACGCTCCCTACACTTTGACAGTAAAAGGAAACCTTACTTGCAACACCGGCGCAGCTCTGGTCATTTCTCCCGGAGCAACATTAAAAATGGGTAATGGTAAGACCATTACTATCAATACCGGTTGTGCATTTACGGCGGTGGGCGATTCTTCAAACAATGCCATAGTTACGGCAGACAGCTCCGCAAACTCATATAATGTTAACGTCAATTCAGGATCTACTTTTTCTGCCCGCTATTACACTTTTGAAAATTTGGGAACAAGTGGTTTAAAAGTTGCCGGCACCATCAACACAACAAACCATTTACAGAACGGTACTTTCAGAAATCCTATTGGTAACAGCGGAATTATGCTCGATCTTGACGTTGTGGTACCAACAAACTCCATGGATGACATGACATTTAGTCTGGCAGGGTCGACTGCGACAGGCACAACCAACATTGATACCACAACAATCGGTACCTCTGGCACACTCACTTTGAATAACTACACTGGAGATCTTGCCGGTCCAACCTATGACAACGACTCTACATACTTATTATCTTGGTTAGGAGCTACTAACACTATCGAAATCACTCAGACGGGAACAACTCCATCAACGTTGACAGCTGGAAGTACCTATAACGTCGCACGTTTTCAATTTAAACAAGCGCTCGCCGGTGCTTCCTACGCCACGACCGACATCACCTCGTTGAAATTAACTCTCACCGGAACTGCTTCGTCCAACGATATTTCCGACGTTAAGGTGTACTACGATTCTGCTTGTTCAGGTACAGGCGGAACCCTTCGGGGCAGCGGCAGTTTAACTGGTAATCCCGCTTCACACACATTCACTTTCGGTGCAGGGCAGATTTCTGTCGATGCTGATGTCAGCAACCCTCCTGCTCGCTGCATTTATGTGGAATATGTTATTTCAGGTAGCGCAGTTAGTGGAAATACCGCCGGTGTCCAAATTGCCGCTTCGGGCGATATTGCTAATTCGCAATCGTACGCTATTGCCTCAAACACACAACCCCCAATCAACTCAAGTCAAAATGGAACTATTGCTGGCTCGAGTGAGGTGACGTGGTTAGGAACAACTAGCACGGCATGGGCGACAGGTACAAACTGGTCGAGTGGCGCGGCACCAACAAGTACTCAGAACTGTCGAATCGACAGTAGTACCTTTAATCCGACGATCAGCGCAGCCGGCGCTGTTTGTAAATCTATAACTATTGGTAACGGCACACTGACCATTAATACTGGACAGAAATTATCCATTTATGGGTCCTTTACTAATACAGGTACTCTTACTCTAAATGGTACAGCTTCGATTGAGTTTGCCGATGGCGGAGTAGCCAGTAACCAAACCATTACAAGCTCAGCTACCCTTGGTTCAATCACCTTTGCCAAAACTGGTGGTGGCAATGTCAATATAGGTTCCAGCACCATGACGATTTCAGCAGCCTTAACGATTCCCGCTTCTCAAAATTTTGAATTTTTAGTACCAAGCGGAAAAAATCTAACACTCTCGGCGGGAGCAACTATCAACTCTGCCACATTTACGATTTCGGGCGGCGGCACTGTCACCATGGGTAACACAACTACTTTTACAGTGGCAACAAATGGAACTTTAAAAATGATAGGCGACTCTTCGACAAGCTTGGCAACAATGACTGGTGGAAGTAATAAATTTAATGCTGCCATTAATGGTACTATTCATGCTCGCTACTATAAATTTGACCATCTATCAGCGACAGGCGTGAACATCGCAAGTGGTGCGACGATTGATACCACCAATCATCTGCAAGACGGTCATTTCATTTATCCCGTTGATAATAACACGACAATGTTGACGCTCAATAGGAAAGTGCCAACCGATACGATGGCGAACTGTAAATTTGATAAGAATGGATCTGCGGCCACAGGTCCCAAAAACATTAGTACGACTGGTGTTGCTGCCGCTGGTACACTAGTCTTAGATGCTTACCTTGGTGATATTGCAGGCTCAGGATTCCACACACAAGGAGCAACCTACCTATTAAGTTGGACCGGTGGAATCAATACAATAAATCTTACGCAAGACGGTTCTGTCGTGACCGGAGCTTTAACCTCACCATCGACGGCAAACTTAATGGGTCGTTATAAATTTGTTCAAACACTTGCCGGCGCAAGCTTCGCCGATGCGAATTTGACTTCTCTCAAACTGACTTTAACTGGAACTGGTACTGCTTCGGATATCAGTGCCGTGAGAATTTATTCTGAAACGGATTGTAATAGCGCGAGCGGTACTCTCATTGGTACGGGTACCTTCAGCGGAAGTCCCGCTACAGTTACTTTTTCGCTAAATGCGGGTGATGTTGCGGTTCTTCACCATGCGACTACGCCTCCGGGTGTTTGTGTTTATGTAGAGTATGATGTTTCTTCGAGTGCAACTAACGGCGCCACTGTTGGCGTATCTATAGCTGCTAACGGTCACGTCACGAATAGTGAGGCATATGCCATCGCCGATGCAACACCAGCTCCGGTAACTTTGGGTTCGGCAAGAAGCATTAGTGGATCTACCAGTACTACTTGGACAGGTACGACGTCAAATGTGTGGACGACAGCGGGCAATTGGTCAAACGGAGTCCCCTCTTCGACGGTGAATTGTACAATTCCAACTGTGGCTACCGCTCCTGTAGTTACGGCAGGAACCATCACTTGTAAGAGTGTTACCTTAACCGGTTCGATGACAATGTCTGGTGGTACTTGGGATGTTTACGGCGATTTTACAAATACTGGTTCCTTCACTCAATCTGGAGCCGGAGCTTTAAATTTCCAAGGAACTTTGGCACAAAATTTATCAAGCGGTAATACCATAAACTCTGTGACCTTCGGCAAAACCGCTGGATCACTTTCGATCACAGGCACAAACGTTCCTATCTCGGCGATCAATTTTAGTGGTGGCTCAGGTTATACATTCATTGTTCCTTCAGGAAAAACTGTAACATTCTCCAGCAGTGTGACAGTCACGACAGGAAAAATATTTCAGGTTTCAGCTGGTACTGTAAAGATGGCTAATGCGACAACCCTGACAGTGAACTCAGGTGGAACTTTGAAGATGGTGGGTACTTCGTCGGTTGCGCGATCTGTAATGACCACCACGGGCGGATCTAACGCTTTCAATGTCGTCGTGAGCACGGGCGCCACGGTTGAAGCACGT
Organism: uncultured Bdellovibrionales bacterium; assembly: GCA_964415155.1. Classification (GTDB taxonomy): domain Bacteria; phylum Bdellovibrionota; class Bdellovibrionia; order Bdellovibrionales; family SG-bin7; genus CAYPZY01. The sequence goes on along the minus strand of CAYPZY010000035.1, from coordinate 3,211 downwards.
TATTACACCTTCGATCATCTGGCAACAACCGGAGTGGTGATCGCCAGTGGTGTAACCATCAATGCCACAAACCACTTTCAAGACGGTAGTTTTACTTATCCAGTAAACAACACCACAACACTTTTCAAAACCAGCACAGCCATTCCCACGAATACTATGAATAACTGCAATTTCGGCATGGCGGGCTCAGCTGCGACCATTGGGACGATGAAGAGCGTTGACGTTTCTGGAGTTGCTGCTTCAGGTACTTTGACACTAGATGTGTGGTCCGGAGATTTGGGCGGCGCCAACCACATTAACAGTGCGACTTACACCGTCAGCTGGACGGGCGGTGCGAATACTATTAACATAACTCGTGAAACGACCACAGTAGCTCCACCAACTAGTGTCAACGCCGGTTCAACTTATTACATGGGTCGTTTTGGCTTTCAACAGGTCTTAGCCGGTTCGTACAATGATACAGATATTACTTCGATCAAACTTACTGTTGACGGCACTGCAAACGCAATTGATATCTCCGGGGTTCGCATTTACTTTGATAGTGATTGTGATGGTTCCGCGGGGACACTAATAGGTTCGGGTAGTTTTTCTGGAAGTCCTTTAGTTAAGACCTTCACTCTTTCAACTGGCGACGTCACGGTACCAACCCATGCGACAGCACCTCCTAAACGCTGTATTTATGTCGAAATGGATGTAGCTGCGGGAGCTACAAGTAACAGAACCCTCAGCGCAAAAATCAGCGCATCGACAGACATTGCCAACAGCAGAACCTATGCGGTTGCGACGGCATTTCCTGTTACCTTAGCTGCTACTCCCGCGACCATAGTAGGAGCATCTAGCACAACTTGGACCGGCACGACCAGTACAGCATGGGCGACAGCGGGCAATTGGTCAAACGGGGTTCCTGATTCGACAAAATCTTGTGTGCTGGTAGACGCTACAAATGATCCAGTAATTAGCGCCGCCAACGAGAACTGTAAGAACGTCACTGTCGGCAATGGGATTTTAACAATTAACAACGGCTCCACACTAAATGTGTACGGCAACTACGATAATAGTTCAGGTTCAGGCTCAGTCACAATGACAGGAACTGGAACAATCAAAATGGTGGAGAGTGGCGTTGCTAGCAATCAGACATTATCAAGTACTGCGCAAACTTTAACAAATGTGACCTTCAATAAAACTCTCACGACAGGAACTGTGCGGGTTACTGGAAACACAACGATCACAAATTTAACGTTCCCTGCGGGTTCGAATTTTACGTTCCAAGTTCCCGCTACAGTAACTTTAACTTTGAGCAACGGAGTAACAATTCCGGCAGGAACATTTGAAATTCAAAGTGGTGGTATTGTCAGTCTCCCCGACACAAAAGTTATCGCCATTACAGGTGGAACATTCAAGACGACTGGCACTAACGATGACTTTGACCAAGTTTCGTCATCTAAAGGTAAAGTGACCAGTGCAGGTCGTTGGGGTTTTAATGCGACTTCTGGTTCTGTCAATCTGGTTGGCTTTTGGTTCGACCGAATGGATAGTAGCGGCTTAAGAATTCATGGTACGACGAACCTTGTAGCGCTCGATGGCGGTCAATTCACAAACATTAATCCTGATTATGCAACTCCGGTAAGAGCTGTCTGGCTTAACACCACAACAACGCCCACGGAAACAACGATCACCAACGTAGCGTTTAACTGGGGTAACTTTAATGGTAACTTTACGACAGGCCTTGGCCCTGCCGTCGCCAGCAACTACTACACAGTCTATGCACAAAATTGCAATGCAAAAACTTTAACGTTTAGCAATTGGGCGGGTGATTGGTATAATGCTGATACTGATTTACCACTGCCTGAAAATAAAATGTATGACACTGACGACGGTGGCAACTGTCAGATCAACATGTCAGCTGCAGCTTCGCCCGTGGCCTTAATGTCTCTTAAAGCGGTACCTTATAATGCCGCGGTTTCTATAGAGTGGGAAACAGGTTCAGAGATCGATCATTTAGGTTTCAATGTTTACCGCAGCCAAGACTATTCAAGCGGTTACGTTCAGATCAACGCGAAATTGGTGAGAAATATAATTTCATCGACTTCGGCACATGGAAAATACCGCTTTGTCGATACCCAAGTGCAAAATGGTAACTTGTACTACTATATGATCGAAGACGTTGCCGCCAACGGTGCGAAAGAAAAACACGGACCAGTACATGCAACTCCGCTCGCAAGTTTGGGCGCAGCTCCTTCCACTGCGAGCGACACCAACAATGGCACTACCGACCCCAATGCTAATACAGGCAATGGTCCCACTAGCGGCGATGTTGAAACCCCTGGTGTAGTTGACCTCGGCAACGGCGTTCACATTCTTGCGCAGTCTTTAAACTCTTTACGTTTAGAAATTGTTCCACCACCTGCTACTTGGGCAAACTCCGCTTGGAATGCCACTTACCAGACCCTGACAGTTCCAGGTTATTCAAACACTTTATTAGCCGGTTATCCTGAGTTAGTAGATCGCACCATTTTAGTTGAAGTAAGCGATAGAAACTCGTCGGCGCAACTTGCTAATGCGACCGTCACTGAAACTATGCCGATCAGTAAAAAAGTTCAACCGGCACCACAATGGAGTCTAGATGTAGCAAACACATTGGTAGCCTCGTACGCTGAAGATGCGACCGCTTATAGTACAAGTGGCTACCAACCAACTGCTTATTACTCAGTCGATAGCGCACTAAAATCTATTGGTGGCAAAACTTACGTTGCTGTAAAGGTAAGTCCTTACAAATACGATGCTCCAAATCAGCTTGTTAAAAACGCTAGCAAAATTATCTTAGACATCGCTTTTGATGGAAATCCAATATGGAGTGAACCTGCAAGCAATCCAACAACTGCCCCCTCAGCTGCCGATGGTGCATTACGAATTCGTTATCGCGATTCTGGCTTTTATGAATTAACTTACGCCGATCTTCTCGACGCCAATGTTGAAGGTCCTTTTGCTGGTCGTGATGTTACGAATTTTAGAATGTATTCGCGTGGTGAAGAAATTCCTTTAAGAATTGAAAGCGCCACCGGCCATTTTGCCAGCGGTGATAAAATTATTTTCTTCGTGAATCATATTCGTTATACGGAAGACGACGAAAACGAAGTTGTTTTAAGCTCCTACAACATTCAAAACAATGCCAAAATAAAATCAATTTCACTCCAGACATCTCACTTATCAA
>CAYPZY010000034.1:0-13041 GCA_964415155.1 uncultured Bdellovibrionales bacterium | reverse complement strand
GGCCTATTATCGAAGCCGTCCCAGTGAAGACGGTGATTTAGCAGCTTAGGAGTTTCCATGTTCCCGCCAGAGACCCGCATCCTGATTGTCGACGATATGCCCTCCATCCGTGATCTCGTGCGCAGCTCTTTAACTAAGTTAGGATACATTCACCTCTTTGAAGCTCAGGATGGCCAGCAAGGTTTGGAAGTACTTAAAACTCAAAAGCGTATGGGTGCTCCTATTGAGCTGGTTTTAGCTGACTGGAACATGCCAAAGCTTATGGGAATTGATTTACTCAAGGCCGTTCGTGCCGTTCCTGAGTGGGAACTACTACCCTTTATTTTGATCACCACTGAGTCGGAAAAAACGCAAATTCTTGAAGCCATAGCTTCGGGTGTTACTGATTATATTGTAAAGCCCTTTTCACTAAACGTTTTGCAAGGAAAAATTGCTGCGGCCTACAAGCGTTTCCGCGATGCTAAAGAAAAAATCTAAGACGCGATCATATTCAACGTTTTAACGTAGAGCCGCCACTGAGTATAATTCTTTTTCATCTCCACTTTGGCTATACGCATTTCCGTTTTTAGATGCAGGTACTTTTCAATCGATTGCTTTTTTAACTCTCTCTTAAATTTCTGATAATCTTGCTTTAAGCGCACAAAATTATCTTGGGCTAGAAAAACTTTTTCTTTCAGCACTAACAAACGATCGGTAGCCACGCCCCTTTGACTCAAGCGCTTTTCATCTTGAATCATCTTAGCGCGAATAATGATCTCACTGGGTGACTTTTTCAATCTCGTCGCAAAACCCATCCACGCCAGAAATCGAATTACCCATTTGGTCGGATCCCAATGGTACCAACGCACACCATTGCGGTAATCCGTTTGAAATTCATGGTGGAAGTTGTGGTAACCCTCACCACCCGTTAAAAAAGCCATCACCAAACTATCGCGCGCCGAATGACGATCGCTGTAATTTTGTCGACCCAACGTATGGCAAAGAGAATTAATAAAAAACGTGCAATGATGAGTGACAACGATTTTTAATAAAGCACCAAAGACCAAACCACCGAAAGGCATACCTAACGCCAAACCAATAAACACAGGGACGCCAAATCCTGAAAATATAGCCAGCGGCACATAGTATTTATGTTGAAAATAAATCCATTTATCTTTCTTAAGATCGTGAGCGAACGTATTTTTGTATTGATCTTCAATCTCTAAGAATAGCCACCCAAGGTGCGCATACCAAAATCCATTATTAATATTATAGGGATCTTTTTCGGTATCGACATAACTGTGATGGCGGCGATGATCAGTACACCAACGAAGAGCACTGCCCTGAAAAGTTCCCGCACCAAAAAAAAGATAGAAAAGTTTTACCCAGAGATTGGCATCGTAACTTTTATGAGAGATGTAACGATGATATCCCCCGGTGATACTAATTGTACTGATTCCCCACATCACAAAAAACATAAGAACCAGTTGCCACTTGAGCCCTTCATAATAGAGGTAGGCAGGCAAAAATAAAATTAAAAACAACGGTGTTAAAATAAGAAAAAGTGTAGTTGTCCAATCAATCTTACGCATGGGTTAAGTCTACACTAACTTTGTCGATTAACTACCAGCAAATTTTTCGTTACAACTCATGTCAGAAATTATTGATGCATCTGATGCCGATATAATGATCGGCACCAGACTAGTGGCTAATTTATTTTTGTTTTAACCTTAAAAGAAGCTTTTGAAGTGCAATTTTTTTTGCCAACAGATCCGCTACATGCCGGTGATCCACAGCTCATGCTGATGATTTTATTATCTTTATTGTCAGTTCGAAATTCTTTTTTCCAATCGTCGCACGATTTTTTCCAAGTCTCCCGGGCCTCTTTTTCCATTGCCGCTTCACCGCCGTCGATATCAGCAGTGCCATCATGGACTTCCCATTGAGCCTCAGATTTTGGCGTTTTGCTCTTCTTGATCTCTACACTTGTGTAACCTTCGTTTTCTGTATCGCCGGTATCGACTTCCACAGTTTGAGCGTTTAAAACCCATGGCGCTAACAAAATTAAAATCATCTTTTTCATATTGAAACTCCTTAGTTCTATAAATTTGCCGACTTTACACTGCTTTAGCAAAGGGTTTTGCAGCGTGGAACTGCGCTGCCAGCTTTATCTCCAACGCAAAACTGGCACGTCCCATCACAATGAATGTCACCTATTTAGCCTATAAACGAATAGGTTGCTTATGAAATCTCCAAATTCTGGGCACTTACTTTGCAAATTGTTCACGCAAACTTAATTCGGAGGTTTCTGTGAAAACGATTGTGTCGGTCTGTCTACTTATTGGTTCTTCGGCTATGGCTTCTTCTGCGCCTGACTTTTCAACGCTAGGTGCACTCGCCTGTACTGAATCACGTAAACAAAATGAGCTCATTAGTATTAGTGAAGAAACCGCGAAGGGAAGTGGTAAATCTCGTCGTACCATCACCGCTAAGGGAAAAACGGCCGATGTCCTTTGTGACGAAGATCAAAAATTGTTATCTTGCGTATATGGAAATCATCTTATCACTCTATACAAAAAAGACATTATGCAAGATACTGCTAGCAAACAACTTTTCATCTTTGGTTTTAAAGATAATTACAGCAACGTCAATTGCCAGATTATCGCGAAATAATTTTTCGTGAGATTGCCTGTGTTAAACGGGCAATCTCTTTTAAAAAGCAATGCCCATCAGATTAGAACCGAGCCCAAGATAGGATGCTAATGCAAAAACTATTTTTAGCCATGATCACCTTATCGAGTTTACACTCCCAAGCATCGACTACCGAATGTTTAGTGCGGATGGGCCTCGCGATGGCTGAGGAGGCGCAAACTTTAAACACAAACTATCGGAAAATCGAGCACGGCCAGGAGATTTCAAATGGCAACAATTCTGGAATTTATCCAGGCTCAAAAGACATTGGAGTTCTCGTTGTCCATGGTTTTACAGCTTCCCCGTTTGAAGTGAACCTTCTGGCCAAAACAATTAATGAGCAAGGCTTTAGCGTCTATCTTCCAGTAGTTGAGGGGTTTGCCTCTAATTCTGCTGTCGCCAACAAATACAGTTATCACGATTGGCGCCGGTCTGTCGCTAAAGCAGTTCAGAATCTTGAAACCTGTTTTGAGAAAATAATTTTAGTTGGATTTTCAAATGGTGGAGGACTTGTCACCGATTACCTGCTAACCACTCGCGATCCTAAAGTAAAAGGTGTCGTAGCGTTGTCTCCCTACTTTAAAACTTCTGTTCCGGCAGCAGGCCTTCTCAATGCCTTTGTCGATTTATTCACTGATAGTTTAAATTATAAATTATCATACACTTTAACTCACCACTCTGATCTACAGGCGATGCAAATTTATCCTGAACATTACACCGAGGGTGCGCCTACTAAAGCGGTCAAATCCATTCTCGAGTATGGCGAACGTCTCCGTGAAAACACCACTCCACCACTCAATGTGCCAATACTTCTTAGCTATTCCATGAATGATAAAACTATTGATGGTGATTTTGCTTTAGACTTTATCAATCAACATTTTAACGATGTTGAAGTGTTCGTCTTCCCAAAAAACCAAAAGGTAAATCACCACATTGTTATGCCCATCGCTAACAATAGGCCCGAGCAGGTTTTCGCTCGCGCGATTCAGTTTCTGCAAAAACTTTAAAAACTGGGCTACCTAAATGTTGATGAAGGACTGTCTTTGTCATTGGGGTAGTTTAAGGTTGTGGTAGGGACTTTGCTCTTTCTTAAGAGGACATGCGTGTTAAATGTCCTCATTGTAAGCCAAAAAATCATTCATCCGAAAAGGGTCAAAGGGTCGTCCGCTTTGGTAAGTTCTACCGAAGATCTGACTCTACTTGGGTGCAACGCTTTCGTTGCTTAGATTGTAGAAGGGGATTTTCACGGGCCACTTTTCATCCATGCTATCGGCAAAACAAAAGACATAAAAATGAAATGATAAGAGTACTTCTTTGCTCAGGAGTTTCGCAAAGACAGTGTGCAAGAGTCCTAAGTTTGGCTAGAAAAACTATTGTGAGAAAGTTTATCTTTCTTGGGCTACAGGCTCAGGAGATTTTAAAGAAAAGAAATCTTCTAAAGCCTAAATGTAAAATCATCGAGTTTGACGACATGGAAACCTTTGAGCACACGAAATGTAAACCACTATCCTTAACTTTGGCAGTAGAGCATGAAACAAGACGAATCTTAGGGATAGAAGTGTCCCAAATGCCTCCTAAGAGCACATTAGCGAAAGTAGCACTTAAGAAGTATGGTCCGAGGAAAGACTATAGACGTTATGGTAGAAGAAAGCTCTTTGGCAAGATTAAGCCACTGGTTAAGCGATGTGTGCTCATAAAGTCTGATCAAAATCCCCACTATCCAAGAGATGTGAAGGTTCATTTTCCGAAATGTACTCATAAAACCTACAAGGGAAGAAGGGGTTGTGTTGTGGGTCAGGGGGAGCTTAAGAAGATAGGGTTTGATCCGATCTTTAGTTTAAATCACACGTGCGCGATGTTTCGAGCGGGAGTGAATCGATTATTTCGAAGGACGTGGTGTACGACGAAGAAGCCTGAGCGTTTAGCGCTGCATCTTGCTATATACGCTGTTTATCACAACGAAAATCTTAAAGCTGCTTAAGGGAGAAGTTCAAAAAGCCAGATCCATGTGCGTAGTTGGCTGTCCCATCAACAATTAGGTACGCCAGTTTAAAATTTGAACAAATCAATATTCAAACACGCCACTTCTTCTGTGGCAGCATCGTCAACAATTTTACTTACACGCTCTATAACGTCCACAAGCTCTTTACGAATCAACTTCAAGGCCTTAGCATCAAGTGAACATGGCATAGTCAAAAAAAGTTCGCTGGGATCCAAGCCTTCCATGTTTTCAATTCCACGCAAGCGCCAATTCATGTGATGACGACTCACTAAAGGTGACCCCGCCTCTAAGTGAGTGCTACGAGGACCCACCAAGATTTTATCACCTTCCTCCACACACAATCCATACTCCAACAAAAAATCTACTACCCGCCTTACCGTCGCAAGTGGCAGACCGAAATAGTCAGCGATGCGATCGACGTTTTGATACTCTTTGAGGGAGCTAAGAATTCTAATTCCGCAATAGTACCAGTTGGAATAAAAAGTGGCTTTTGCTTCTTCACTTAATTGCTTTTCTTGTTTTAGTCTTTGCTTAAGATCTTGCGACTTGTTTGCCAACTCTTGTAGTCTTGACTGCACCATTTTTTTTAATTTATGAGTGCCCGCCTTTTCATATTCCACTAGCGCAACAAAATATTGCGCCTCTAAATCCGATAACGCAAAAAACTCGCAAAGTTCACAAGCCTGCTCGATACTAAGATCGCGATTTCCTTTAAAAACCTGACTGACATTTACTGAATTTACCGCCAAAAAGTTTGACATCTTTCGATACTGCCCATGACCTCTTTTAGGCATGTGTTGAATGCGATCATTGACATATTTCTTATAGTTTTTGTAGTCAAAAATATTCATATATCTCTTATATAATCAAGTAGTTATAAACCTATATTAGCTTAATCGGTAAAAATACTCCTAAATATTAGCATAATAAATCTAGTGATCATTAGTGCTTAGCGTTATATTGGCTCAAACAGTGCATAAAGGAGCATTACTATGAAGAAATATTTGGTTCTATTCACATTACTTAGCCCCTTATCCTCTTTTTCTGAAGGTGGCGTGCGCGACAGCGGTGGCGGCAACCTATCACTTGAGCAAAAGTCGGGTTATGTCACCCGCGAATTCAAAAATGAATTTATTAATTTTGTAAAAACCGATGTGTCAGCTTTTTTTATGGAAGGCCTTCCTCTCGCTCAAATTAGCGATAGCGAGTTAGTCAAAGCTGTAAAGAAAATGAAAGAACCCGTAGATGGATCAATGGCGATGGTCGCGATGGCGCAAAACGCACTTATCAAAGTCGATCTAAATATTGCGGAAAACACGGCTGAGGCGGAGCTCGCCGAAGATGGCAAATGTCATATTGCAATCAACCCAGTGAGACTCGAGTCTGAAAATCTGGCGGAACAGTTAAACGTAATTGGTCTACACGAACTCGTTCATTGTTTTGGCTATAACAATAAAAAAGCGCACCTCATCTCAGCGCACTTGGCTCCAGACGCCGTGCTAAAAAAATTGAATATCTCCTTACCAACTAGCCGCGTTTTTGTTCTGCCCACTTATGATGACAAACTGGTGCTATCAAGAACCGAATTTGAAAGTTACCGAAAATACTCCATCTACTCAGCTCACATGGGCAGCGTTACAACTTGGGAATCCGAAAGAGAAGTTAAAATTGAGCGAAAAAGAGATCGCGCCGACTTTTTTTGTTTGTCGCAAGGTTATTCCCGAGCAACACAAAGTGTTGATCTGTACGATACCTACAGCGGAGATATTAAGTCTGAACGATCGGGCGCAGTCGTTCGTCGTATTCACGAAAAGATGGCCGCGGATGATTATATCTTTGCCTTGTTTCAGCAGTTACCAACAAGCTTAGAAAACGGCACGGCCTTCTATAATACTCCGAGAAACAACAACCCTGCACACGCAGAGATTTTACAAATCACACAAAAAAATAGATCCACAGAGGTCGATAACAAGAGTTTCGTGGACATTGGCTACTCGGCCACTCCATTTGTTATGATCAAATGTGAGCGTGGGTCAGTGAAAGGTCTTACCAGAATTGAATCTCACTATGAAGGCGCCCCATGGCTAGCCTACTCTCCTGAGGATTATGGCTCCATCTTCTTTGCAGATGAACAAAAACGTACCATTAGATTAGCGAATCTCGCGAAAGAGCGTGCTGATAAAATTTGTCAAAACCAGGGGTTTCATAAATCTGGCGGCCCATTGCGACTTCGACCATCGAGTTTAGTTCCTATCGTTTATTACCCTCGCGGATTTAATGTCGCGATTCTTGATAGAGGAGAACCCATCGTGACTTTTGTCGAAGAGTATTCAGATCCAAATGCTCTCCTCAGCTTGCGCCTCAAAGAGGAAGTAAGACCCTTTGCAACGTTTGAAGAAATCTTTTGCCAGGGCGGAAATGTAAAATGAAAAATCTAATTTTGTCTTTCATTTTACTTACTCATATTCCGTTATCTGCTGGCGTACGCGACGGCGGTGGCGGCGCAGGTTTGGAAATCAACGGCAAATACTACACCTTTGCTGAGATTGGAATTGAAGTTTTGGAAGAAGGAACCGAACTACCTCGTAAGGGGCTGACGGAAGCTATTGGTATTGTCAATAATCGAGTCTACCCTGCTGTGATCTTCAAAGGGGTAAAAGGAAGTTTACTTGCCAAAAGAGTTACTTATCGACGGTTAAAAACTATCGACGCAGAAAAATATAATAGAGTAAAAACTGAATACGAGGCAACTCGAGCTAAATTGCCGGCGCTCCCTGATGATGGCAAATTTGTTGTGTTTGCCTATAGCTGGAGGGATCCCCAAACCGATAGGTTTTACACCGATCTGTATCCTGAGTTTTTTGATGAAGAAAAATTTTCCACTCGCCAACAAGCACTCACTCTCATTCACGAAGCGCGCATCCGCAATTTCAATGAAGCTTCACTAGAACAGATAGTGAACGTCGACAGTGAAGCCTACAAAATCATGAAACTTGCGGAAAGCGGCGTGGCAACGAAGGACATTGACCTCAGCTTTTTCTATAAAGCCCTGGTCGAAGCGAAGCAGCTCGATAAGGAAATTCTTAAAGAGGAAATATTAAAACAAGTTTTAAAAAAACAAAGTTTTAACTTGGGGGCTTTCGCAGACTTTAACGGTTACGGCTACGCCTTTTCTGCCGAAAAGTTGCTCCTCTTACAACATGTTCATCCCTTATTTTATTCGATTATGAAAGATGCATCCATTTATCTTAAAGCAGAGGCCCTGAACATCCTGGATTACCCTCGAAAAGGCACCCACCAGCGATCTGAACATCACGCGGGAGAACTTTTTAAGGCTGGGAGATCGGCGAAGAATTTCGAGCTACAATTAGACTCCAGCGGAAAAGTCTGGGTTACCGCAAATGACATCAGTTTAAACAACACGGTATTTGACAACAGGATGATAAATGAAATTGAGACCGATCATAAAAAATGTGAGAGCGCAGGATTACCCTGGTGTGTCGGTGAACTAAAGCTTAGTTTCTTTAACGAGTGGTAGTTCTTTTCGCGATATCGACAACCTTAAAAACTATTTTTGCAATGACTGCCTGACCACTTCTACGGTCAGGCGAGTGATTTCTGCAAGATAAGAGAAATTTAAATTGGCAATATTGTCGTGATTTGTGTGGTAATTTTTTTCATTAAAATCAGCCTCCCAATCTTGGGTGACACAAACCGCCGGAAGGTCGTTTTGCCAAAATGACCAGTTGTCGCTACGGTTAAAACCATTTTGCAAAATTATGGGCTGCACTTTACTTTTTAGATGTTTGGCGGCGTCTTCAAAACGTTTCGCCAACAACATGTCCTGGGACACACCCTTTTCATTGTGCGATCGCGTGTAAAGCTTCATCTCTGGTTTGTCTTTCTTTTGACTAAAGCCAAGCATTTCCAAATTAAAAAGACCGGCGGTAGTCTCGGATTTAGATGCCCAGGCAAGTTTTCCTTCTTTAAGATCTTTTGCCAATGCATATGATCCTAAAAAGAAAACTTCTTCATAATCAAAAGCCACAAACCTTAGAGTTCTATCGTTTGTTCGCTTAGCCAGTTCCTTTGCTATGGCAAGTAACGCCGCTACTCCGCTGGCATTGTCATCGGCGCCGTCGGTCGCGACATCGGGAGTAAATCTTAGTGTCGTGTGATCATGAGTGATCGTGTCAAAGTGGGCACCGACATAGACAACCTCGTTGGGCAAAGTTTTTCCTTTAAACTCTAAAACTAAATTGCGCCCTGTTTTTCCGCGGTACTTTTCAACAAAACTTACCGAGTAGTCGGTAAAGTCTTTCCACTTTTTGTAGTCGGGTTTGTCGCGGGTGATTTTTCCTTCAACCATTGTTGCAAAATCATTTTTGTAATTCTTAATGGCAAAATCGACATCCGGAGAGAAGTGGTGTTCATAAATAGCGCCACCAAGTTTTTGCAATTCAACTTTTAAGTATTCGTAAGCTGCCTTGTGTCCTGTCTGGCCGACGCTACGATTAGGTTTAGCAATAGCAATAAAGCTTTCCATTTCCGTACGAAGGGACTTTTCGTCAACGGAACCTTCAGCGGATAAAAGGAAACTTAAGAATAGGTACAAAACCATATCAGTCTCCGACTAATCAGGGCGATTTCTTCGGTCCGCCATTGGTGTTAGAGTCTGATTTCACACAAATGGCCATAGATTTAGGCCCCTCAAGCCAACGAGAATTAAAGCCTCTTCCACACGATTCCTTAAATTTAGATTCAACGCAGTTGTCACTTTTATAGTGGCAAAGTACCCGCACGCCCTCCGCAACCGATCGTTCTTGATCCACTTTGTCGCATGTCTGCTCTTCCAAGCGACATCCTATCTGAGTATAAAGACCTTTGCGTTGACGGAAACATTCATCAGATTTTTCAATGGGGCAGCCGATATGTATCGTGAAAGTCGTGTCACTTTTTGTTTCGCTCAGACTTTTTTGCGCTGATTGACTCTGGCCCACTTCGGAAAAAAATAGAGACAAGCTTACGAATAAAATTTTTCTCACATGACCCTCCATCGATATACAATGATACCATTGGCGAGGTTTTTTCTTCACTAGCAAGAGGTCCAAAAAAGGGTTCCTGACTCGTACTTTAGTCTGAGGTGTCTTGAAGCCCGCCACATTATTAAAGCGGGCCCAGCGTAGGACAAAGAAGCTTAGGCTGTGTATTTAATATATTTCGCAGTTAGAGCCATTGTCACGTGTGGCGCCAATGGACGACCTAAAAGAAGATGCAGCGGCAAATCTAAAGCGCCTTTTACATATTTAATGCAATTTGGGGCTTGGCATTTGCACTGAAAGGGCTCCGCCATTTCGGTTTCAGTAGAAGGATAAAAGAAATTAAGTTCCTCTCCTACTTCGATATCGCGAGTTGCAACACAAAGCCCGGCAGAAGTGTCGACAAAAACAGTGGGATCACAACTGTGGTTAAGCTTGGCCAGAAGATCTTCAACAACATGGTGGTTATCTCTCACCTGAATTGTCTGGTAAGTTCTTAAACGTTGCGGTTGTAGATTTCTCAAAGAAATAACTATCTCACCGCGCTTTATCGAACGAGTGGCGATCAGCGATGCCCCACGAGCTGACATTGCGACTTTACATGGTACTTGGATTTGTTGTTTCATATTCACCTCAACTGGTACTAGTACAATTTTGGTGCCCAGAAAAACTTCGACAAATCGAGTTCTTACAATCATGAAGTTCTTCGGTATCGCAATATTGTTAATCAGGTGTTTACGACTCTTACACCAAGATCGAACGCGCTTTAGGCAGCGGTAACAACTGTAAACCCTTTAGACAATCGTTCACCCTATTTTGTAACACGCTTCAGAATACCATCTCCAGAGCGAAACTATTAGAGCTAGTATGAATCTAAACTTGCATCTTATCAGTCGAGAAACAAGATCATGAAACATACTCGATCCTATTTTATTCTTATTCTTATTTTCTGTTTTTCCTTTTGGTCCGCGGCTCAGGAGAATACTGATTTTTATCAACTGACCAGAGAGGCTTGCCAAAGCTATCCTGGCGACAGTCCCTCGAATTACATCTCGGACCTGTCTCATCAGTATGAAAATCCCTTATCGGCGACGGGATTGGGCCAAATGATTTTAACCAAATCATTCGGTGCCGCTTACAGGGATTACAACTACGCCTACCAAGAGGTTCTTAAGGAAATCATTCAACTACCTGAATTCAAGCAAGCTCTTGACGAGTGTTACAAAGACAAATCCTTGGCTAAAAGCTATTTTGTCTTTTTCCTCCACCAAATGGATTTGCAAGGAAAAACAACTTCTCTATCCAGCGAAATTTTTAGCCTGGTGGGCGGAAGCCTGCTTCTTGCTAAATTTTCAAAAGTCGTTGTTCAAAAAGTCGCCTGGATGGAACGAACCTTTAAGTGGATGGGCAACGTCTATTTAATCAGCGTCACGGCACCACTAGTACTATCGGTGGGTGAAGGCGTTTACAAATTGGTTCGACAATTCAATGAAGGCGTGACCTACGAACTTAAAGATGCAAACGAAGAAAAGAGGAAAGAGGCAGAATCCTTGCAAGATTGGGGGGTTGATTCCGTGCAACGTCTAGAAGAAAAGATTGCCGGGTTAAAAATAGCAATTAAAAGCGCCCAAACGGAAGCGAAAAGAGATGAATTGCATAGGCTGCTAAAGGATACCGAACTGCTGGTCAAAAAGCTGCGCCGCGAATTAAATGAAATTCAAGAAAAGCTAAACTCTTTCGAAAAAAAATAGCTTTCGACCTGATAATCTTACCTTTTCACATAGAAGCGCGCCCTGCCCGACTGTCTAAGTCATTAACACTGACTGACGTAAGTTGGCAATCCGCTCAATTTTCTGAAATCAACACTGCTATAAAATAACTGAGTAGGTACGTCCCTTGCTAAGTAGACTGCAGCTTATAAATCAAACAAGGAGTCACTATGTTCCGTTTTATTAAATCAATGACGACCATTCCAATAGTTTTAAGTCTATCAGTAACCTCATTTGCGCAAGACAATTCCATTGCTGAAAACTTTTCTTCAATGACTGCTGATCAACAGCTGGAACTGGTCGGAAAGCTCAAGCAACAACAAGAAGAACTATCAAAACAGGTTTCTGAAACACGTAGGCTTGTGTTGGAAGCAAAACTCAAATGTGCCCAGGAATGTTCTCTCCAAGAACTAAAAGAATCGATGAAAACTGTTGTTGTGTTGGCTGGAGCATCTGCAGTGTGGAGCTTGGGTATGGGCACCATTGCTAAATCACGAAAACCTTTTCAGCAATATCGACCAGGCCATGGCCACCGTTTGGTTAGGCCCGATACAAATGGCGCCCGATTTTTTCATACCGTGAACAAGATGAGTACTATCGCTGTCGCTATTGCCGCAGTAGTTATCCCTTATGTGAACTTTGAAAATCGGGAACTTTTAAAAAATATCGACGCCGTCGAGTCCACTTTGGCAGGTTATCAACGCAGTTTAAATTTGGTCAATTCGCAAATATCTGTGTTGGACCAAGCATTAACTCAAGGTCAAAAATTAGATAACGCTACAGCTCCGTAAAAAGAAATTAAAAATCCCGCTCATTTAGGGCGGGATCCAAAAACATCATTGCGAAACAAGCCAGGTCCCATAAACAATCAATGAAATAGCACCTGCAAGGTGAACAAAAGAAATTCTTTTATCTCCGTAAGTTCTAACAGAGAAAAAATCGGATACCGCAATGATGGCAATGCAAAAGCAGATCGAACCAATTTCGGCCCACGCCTCATAGTAAAAGAAAATTAACACAATTGAACCAAGCGCAAAATCACGGATGCCCGTGCTGATAACGTACGGCAACGCCTCGTTACCGACAGCAATTCCAAAGGCTTTTGCCATAGGCTGTGGCCACAGGACAGCCGCGATACCAATACCGATTAAAGATAAGCCAATCACGGCCGTGAGGTAAAAGAATGGATTCATAAACACCTACTTTGCAAGTTTGGATTGGTGAGGGTTCACACTCTTGAATACCGAACGTTGGTATTCTGATATACCGTATCCTTGCAGCTTACAAGTCGTAGTCAACTAGCGCTCCCGAATTTGATAGAATCATGGTTGGCCTCTTAGTGTCATATATAATGAAGACGTTGAAATTTCACTCAGTGGAGGCGAACGTCGATCACTTACCGTAAGTGTGTTGTTTCTAGTGATCCTTGCCGACCCAACACCCTTTCCACTGATAGCAAAAATTTAGAAACACTGGGGAATACATTGGATCAATGGAGGGAGGAGAGGTTCTCCATCAATGACTGGGGCAGTCAGGGAATCTGTTAGAATGTTTTTACCAC
>CAYPZY010000033.1:0-13275 GCA_964415155.1 uncultured Bdellovibrionales bacterium | reverse complement strand
ATTTTAATTTTAGACAAGGTCTCTCGCCATTTAGTTCGATACGAACAATCACTATAAAAACAGAATACATTCGCGGGCGCGCCTCTGCCTATACCGTGGAAGTGTTTAGACCCAACCGACCGCCATCATTTCCCCAATGTCGCGAAATTTCCGCTACGAGAAAACTAGCGGCTTAGTATTTTTTCTCCCATATACCGTCATCAATTCTAAAAACCATTTTTGCCGCTGATACTTTTTCTTCTCCGTCACGATACACACAATTACCTTTGGCTATGACCAGACCGGAATTGTAGTTCACAAAAATCTTATCGGCCTGAAGTAATTTTTTCTGCTGACTGATTTGCGCTTTCCCTTCTAGCATGATCGAATCCGTCGATTCATTTCTCGTCATTTTTTTTGCCTCTAACTTTACATCGCTAAGAATGGAAGCCTGGGCATTCAAACCTAGAAACATCAAAAGTGCTATGTATCCCTTCATAAGCACCTCCTCTCAATTTATTGCATAGGGAAAGTAAGCAAAAGTCAAAAGCGCTGCAGCCATCATCACTTACGCCGACTAAATGTAATATTTTCAAATGGTTGACGCTTATAGCTATGAAATGTTAAGTTGCCTTCCTAGTTTAAAAAGTGAGGGGATCCATGAGACGACATATCGGTGCGCTTGGCCTGTTACTTCTTTCCGGCTGTTCTGCGATTGAAGACATGAAAGAAATGAAGCAAATGACCAAGGAGATGGGCGCGAAGATGGATCAAACCAATCGCAATCTCGATAGAACTTTATCGCAGACGCAAGATATGAAAAGCACCACCGGAAAAATCTACGACTATTCAAGTATGACTTACCGTGATTTACGTTTAGGTGAATCGGCAAAAAGCGGATTCATCGCTCTTGAATCTTTAAATAAAGCCAGATCGATCGAACAAAAGTTTGTGGCGGCGGGATTTTATTTTGCAGCTCAAGAATATCAAATGTGGAAGAGCATGGATAGCGATGACAAAGAGTCACGCGAGCGAATGTACGCAGTCGCCGCTACCCGATTTTTCATGGATATCAGAGAGTATATCGAAGACACAGCCATCAATGAAATGAAGCCACCCGAGAAAAGTGACACTAGCGTAAAAGCGAACAATTTAAAAAATCTTTTGGCTTTATCAGCCATCATGCATGAAGTGAACCCTAGCCAAAAAACTTTGGCCAAAGAAAGAAACATTCAGATTGTCACAATGTACGACCTGCTCAAAGAGGGTCTGAGTGCCGTGCGCGAAGAGCGCAAAAACAAAAAATCTCTTCTTGATGCACCAGAATATCTTCAAATCATTGCGCAAAACGAAGAGATTACCGTTCTCATGTTGCAACTTCGCTATAACATTCTTTCTTCTAAAACATTGACTCTTGTCTCTGACATTGAAGAGAAAAAAATATCAAAATACGCCGCAAGTTGGGACATTGATCCGCACAAACTAAACAATTCCGCCAAAATTCTGTATGCGACAAAAGCAGCAGTTTTCTCCAATGATACGAGAAATTTTTTGGTAAGCCTTGGCTATCCTATTCCAAATATAACTATTCTTTGGCTGCCATTTAGTATGGATTTGGAACTATCACGCGTATTTAGGAATATGAATGTGGATTCAATCCCCAAGTCACCACAAACCGAACAGTTAGTTAAGGCGCTCAACGAGCTGAAGGGCTATTACTTACAATAGAATTTTTTTTGCGCGATTTCGGCAAAATTTTTCGAGTCGTCGTAATAATGCCATCTTTAAGGCCACGCAGTTCATTTAGTACTTCAATGGCGTGGCTTAAGGTAATCCGTTTTGTGAGAGCCAAAATCTCTTCTAACTTTTTCTGAAGAACTGGCATTTCTTTTTCGGTTGCCCCGGCGCTTAAGATCAGATTCTTAATGTGAAGTTTCATATGGCCTTCGATAATACCTTCGGTGGTCAAGGCCTTGAGAGCTCCAAGATTTTGAACCAGACCAACGGCAGCCACCACTCTTGATAAATCAGAGGACTTAGTAACTCCTATCATTTCCAAACACATCTTTGCGGTCGGATGAATTTGTGTGATGCCACCCGCTGTGCCCACCACCACAGGTGCTTCTAAAACGCCTATAAGGTCGTTATCTTGCATTTTCCATTGGGTGATCGAGCGGTACTGACCGTCTCGAGCGGCAAAAGCGTGGACACCAGCCTCAACAGCTCGCCAATCATTGCCGGTAGCAATTAAAACGGCATCCATGCCATTGAGGACACCTTTATTATTGGTAGCTGCACGATAGGGATCGCACATCGCAAACAGTGAAGCTTCTTGAATCTTCTCACCGAGAGTTTTTTCAATGTTACGAATGATAACAGAGGCTCGCGTAAGACGCGTATCCACCAAATTTGAGAGGATACACATCGTCACCTTTTCGTCAGTAAGCTCTTCAATTGGCTTTTTCAAAAACTCACAGACTTGGTTTAAAATATTGGCGCCCATGGCATCGCAGGGATCGGCCAAAACGTGAACAACCGCCATATCGTGACCGTCGCCACGCTCTATCCGTCGCACTTGAATATCAACAACGCCACCACCGCGACGAACGAGTCCTGAAGCCACGACGATATTGGCTTGGCTAATGAGATTTTTTTTCTGTGCAGTGATCTTTTGTTTTACTTCTTCAAAATTTTTAACGGAGGCTAACTGTATTTGCCCGATAATATGTTTACCAAGATTTTCGGTGATGATTTCGCCATGCTCACGGATCCACCTAGCTGTCTTGCTAGCGGCAGCCACAATCGAAGTCTCTTCAACCGCCATTGGAATAACGTAGTCGCGATCATCGATACGAAAATTCGTCGCTACACCCAACGGTAACTGAAAGTACCCAATTACATTTTCGATAAGTTTTTCGGCTAGTGCAGGATCGTCGATCCCACCTGAGTTAAGAAACTCGATATCATCTGGAGTGAGCGCACCGATTTCTAACAGCTTTACCAAACGTTCTGATCGATTGAGTTTGGAAAAGCCGCTGAAAATTTCGTTATAATCTTTTTGATCGATGGCCACTGTAACCCTACCTTGCAGGATTTACTAAAAGTGTACCACTTAGGCTTGCTGATTCAAATGAGGTTTAACTTTTGTCACTAACGCTGAGAAGCCGGCTTGATCAAAAACCGCCATGTCAGCTAAAACCTTACGATTTAAATCGATTCCTGCTTTGCGCAAAGCGCCCATAAAGGAAGAGTAATTAGTGCCATTCAATCGAGCAGCTGCACCAATTCTGATATTCCAAAGGTTGCGAAAAAATCTTTTACGAACTTTTCTATCACGATAAGCATATGCTAAAGCGCGATCCGCGAGGTTCTTTGCAACTTCAAAACAGTTCTTTCCACGGCCATAAAAGCCACTGGCTCTTTCTAATATTTTTTTACGACGGTATCTGGCTTTCGTCCCTCTTTTTACTCGCATGCTTCCCCCTTAAAACACCATCAATTGGCGAATCTGTTTGCTGGCCACGCTAGCCACATAAGTTCTTTGGCGAAGGTGTCTTTTACGTTTCTTATTTTTAGAAGTTAGTAAGTGGCGTAGGTTTGCTTTTTTGCGTTTTACTTTGCCACTGGCTAAAACTTTAAATCGTTTTTTTGCTCCGCTATGAGTTTTCAATTTCATAAATAACCAATCTTTTTAATTCGAATTAAAAATAAGATATATCGCTTAGCGATGTTAAACCGAAATTAATATCGACAAAGACTTAGAATGACAAGGATATTATTCCTTCTCCTCCGTTTTACCGTTATTTTCTTCTTTGGGATGCTTTTGTCGGTACTCCTTAATCTTTACTGGGTCAGGAGCAATCAAGGCAAACATTTGTTTTCCTTCATGTTTTGGCGGTGATTCAACAACTGCCAGATCATTTAGGGCTTGTAAAAAAGTATTCATTAATTCCATGCCCAGATCCTGGTGAGCAAGTTCGCGCCCCATAAAGCGTAGACTGAGCTTCACTTTATCGCCTTCGAGAAGGAAACGCCGAGCATGACGAAGCTTGGTATCGACATCGTGCTGTTCAGTACGGGGTCTAAGCTGAATTTCCTTAACAACGATAATAGTTTGGTTTTTACGCGCCTGATGGGCCTTCTTTTTGGCCTCATATTTCCACTTTCCATAGTCCATTATTTTACAAGTTGGCGGGTTCGCAGTCGGTGCGATTTCCAGAAGGTCTAAATTTCTTTCTTCAGCCAACTTTAAAGCTTCACGAGGGTGCATGACTCCTAACATTTTACCGTCTTCATCGATGACTCGAACTTGTTGGGCAAAAATCTCGCGATTTACCCGAAGACCGTCTTTATCCTTTTGTTTGTTAGGACGCTTATCAAATTTTCCTGGTGGCTTGCTAAAATCTTTAATGGGTTACCTCCTAAGGTATGGTTTAAGCCAATGGGCTTTGTAAAAGCCTTTGCTGAATTTCAGTTGTTAAAGTTTCAATAAAATTATCAATGGGAATCGCATTTTTTTGTTCGCCATTTAGTAAGCGAACGGAAATGTTTCGTGAAGCTACTTCCTTATCACCGATAATTAACATGTAAGGAACTTTTTGTAGCTGCCCTTCACGAATCTTGTAGCCCAACTTTTCAGAGCGATCATCGAAATGCACTCTGATCTTGTGTTTGCGAAGCATTTCGTAGAGCTCACGACAATAGGCTTCTTGTTTATCAGTGACATTTAAGATTTGCACTTGCACTGGCGCTAACCAGGTTGGCAATTTACCCGCGGTATGCTCGAGATAAATACCAATAAAGCGCTCGAAAGTTCCTAAAATAGCACGGTGAAGGATAACAGGTCGGTGTTCTTTATTGTCTTCGCCAATATATTTTAAATCGAAGCGTTCCGCCGCATTGAAATCGAGTTGTAAAGTACCCAGCTGCCAGGGGCGTTCAAGCGCATCGACAAACATGACATCAAGTTTAGGTCCATAAAAGGCACCATCACCTGGATTAAGCGTGTAAGGAAGATTTAAAGTCTTAAGAGCCGCAGCCAAAGCACCCTCGGCCTTATCCCATACTTCATCACTTCCTAAGCGCTTTTCTGGGCGCGTAGAAAAATAAATTTTGTAATTGGTCATGCCGAGCTGACTGTAAACTCTCTGCAAGAAGGTCATGAAGTTTTTTATCTCTACCTCTAGCTGCTCGACTGTCGCAAAAATATGAGCATCGTCCTGAGTAAGACTGCGCACCCGAGTGATCCCATGTAAGGTTCCGCTGCGTTCATTGCGATGAAGTCTGCCAAAGTCGGCGAAGCGAATGGGAAGTTCACGATAGGAGTGAAGATCAAAGCCATAGAGCATATAATGGCTCGGGCAATTCATGGGCTTAATACCATGTTCGTGCTTTTCGATCTCCACGAAGTACATATTCTCTTTATAATTTTGATAGTGACCAGATATTTTAAAGAGTTCGGCATCAAACATCTGTGGCGTGATGACTTCTTGATAACCATATTCGTAGTAAAGTTCACGCACAAAAGTTTGTAGCTGGTTATAGATTGTCGCACCTTTGCCAGTAAAAAATACGCCACCCGGTGACCAATGATGCTGATAAAAAAGTCCTAGTTCTTTACCTAATTTTCGATGATCACGTTTTTTTGCTTCTTCCAGATTATGCAGATATTTATCGAGTGCATCTTTGGATTCAAAAGCTGTCGCGTAGACGCGCTGTAAAGTTTCGCGCTTTTCATCGCCACGCCAATAGGCCGACGCCACCGACAGGATTTTGAAAGCTTTTATGAAGCCGGTGCGGGGAAGGTGCGGGCCTTTACACAAATCAAACCATTCACCTTGGCGATAAACACCAACAGTTTTCTCACCTAAATCTTCGATGATTTCGACTTTATATTTCTCACCCATTTTTTTAAAGGTATCTATAGCTTTTTTAGCATCCCAATCTTCGCGAGTGATTTCGAGATCGCGTTTGACGATCTCTTGCATTTTCTTTTCTAATTTTTCTAAATCTTCCGGAGTAAAAGGACGTGGTGTATCGAAGTCATAATAAAAACCGCTATCGATGACCGGTCCAATGGTCACCTTCACGTCGGGCCACAACTCTTGTGCCGCCTGCGCCATAACATGCGCTGCTGAATGACGAATAACCTCTCTACCCTCCGGCGAATTCCAAGTAACAATTTTAATTTGATCGCCATTTTTCAATTTTTGCCGGAGATCAACGATCTCAGGCATGTTATTGACAATGGCTCCAACGGTATCTTTTGCTAAACGCGCACCGATACTCTGAGCTACTTCTAGCACTGTCGGTTCGTGAGAAAACTCACGGATAGAATTATCAGGTAAACGAATGTTAACTGCTGACATTAGACATAATTTAAAAATTAAAAGGTTGTGGTAAAGAAATGATTCATTAATGATAAAAGAAGAGATGATATAGACATCTATTAAAGTATAGTCGACGAAGACTCATCTCGTCAAGTGAAGGCTCACTTATGGCTAGAGCCTTGCTTTAATGCCACTTGAGGACAAAATGATTCTTCTCCACTTGTTCCTATTGATTTTAACAACTCTCAGCGGGGCTTTTGGCGACACCATTCCCTTGTGTGACCCAAGCAAGCCCCTTCCCAAGGGGCCTGGCGAGGAACTACCCCTCGTTGAGTTTCACAAAAACATTAACCCGCAGAATGTAGCTATTATTCATACCTATGTGGATTCAAAATGTCTCTTTGCGGGGAGCGATGAAGCCGACCTCATCAATGTTTATTGGCTGATGAACTCCAACTCGAGCAGACATTGTCTCAAGCCGACCCATCAGAGAATCAAACAAAAGTTATTCGATAACATAGATGTGGAAGAACTTGCGGCCGACAAAAGACATCTCCGCTTAAGAGTCAAAGTCCCCGACCATCTCAAACTGGAAAGAAAATTCGCCCGGTTGACGACGACTCTGAAGTTCGTTCATGGCAAATGCCAGGCACAAACATCTATTCAGCAAAATGGCGAAGGAAAAAACGCGTTTTTTTTAGAAAAACTCTTTTCAGTGAGTAAGACACGCTTTGGTCTTCCTATTGGTATCGAAAAGATCACTCTCCAAGGCTATAGTATTAGTGCTAAAGGCAAAACTTGGATATCAGACACCTTTTAGGCGCAAAATCGGCGCAGCTATGACATTTGTGGTTGCTTTAAAGAGATGAGGCCTAATGTATTCGGTTTAGTCATGGCTAAGTCCTTGCTAGGAAAGCCGGCATGCGAATTGTTGCCTTTGCTATTGCTTTATTCTCCAGTTCAATCGGCCTTGCAGGCACGAGTTTAGATATGCCAGCCTGTCATAAAAGCGACTCTATCGACACAAGCAAGGTAAATGTCGTTACAATCATGGAGGGACATAAAAACATCCGACCAGAAAACGTCTTGATGTTAATTACCTATACCGATGATCAATGTCGCTTCTTGGGTTCAGCCAACGAAAAGAGTGATCTGCTTGATTTTTTTTGGTCCAAGAAAAGTGACAAACCTGATCGCTGCTATGAGCGACTAGGTGGGATTTTGCGATATTCCATTAACACTCAGTTTGAGGTAGCCACGGTGGCACCTCAAGAACTGGTGATTCAGGCCGATTTTAAAAAATATTTAAACATCGACTTTGATACGCAATTAAAAATAACTTTGGAAAAAAAGGATGCAGGCTGTGTAGCGGAAGCCAGCTTTGTACAGAATACAGCTCAGAACTCTGAAACCATTTACTTTAAGAGACTAGATGCAACCCTCGAAAAAAATTTTCTTGGAATGCCAGTATTTAAGGCTCTAAAGATCAACGGTTATAAAAAGGATGAGACAATGGCTCACCCTTTTACAATCTCAATTCCAGCCCGCGACTAATAAGTTACATGATGGGCCATGGATTCATGGCGGCGAGGATCACGCATAGGTATCAAACTGTTTTTGGCCAAAAATTTCGTGGCCGTGAACATAAAAATTCCTAAAAATCCTAAGAAGACGCCAATTTCCCATACGCCAAAAATAGGATGGTTATGATTTAAGTTAGGATATACCAACCAATAAATATCTACATATTCCATTACGACAATCAAAATGGAAACCATGGCAAGAACCGTTGGGCTGCGTTTATTGCTCATCGGTAAAAGCATCAATAAGGGAACGATGAATTTGAATACCAAAAGCGAAAGCGAAACCGTCATCCAACCGGCATGCGAGCGATGCAGAAAAAACTCGGTCTCTTCAGGCATATTGGCGTACCAAATCAACATGAACTGACTAAAGCCAATGTAAGCCATGAAGATAGTAAAAGCTTTTAAGAATTTTCCTAAATCGTGCAAGTGGTCGGCTTTAACAAAACCTTGCACTAAACCCTTATTACGAACCCACAAAGTCACCAAAATAATAACGGCTAATCCTGCCTGGAACAGACCTGCAAAGGTGTAAACACCAAACATGGTACTGAACCAATGAGGATCGAGACTCATGAGCGTATCGATACTAAAAAATGAATAGGATAAAGCAAAAACCAAAATGAAAGCGACGGACTTTGGTACTAGTTTCAAAGTGATCGACTCATCACCCGTTTCGTCCTGCTTAACTGAAGTGTGGATAATTTTTTTCCAAAAGAAAATCCACAAACCGAAAAAGAGAACCATGCGGATCACAAAAAACGTATTATTTAGATAGCCAACTTTTTTTGCTAATAGCGCGTCTGCCTGCACTTTTGCAGGATCCAACCACTCGTAAAGGTGACTGGCACCAAAGGCAATAAAGATAATCGCCATGACGAAACCCATTGGTAAAAATGCGGTTAGCGATTCGGAAAAGCGACGAACGTTAACACTCCAACCAGCATTCGTGACGTGTTGGATAGCAGTAAAAAACATACCGGCCAATGCCATGCTCACGAAAAAGAAAAAACTTGTCAGGTAAGAAGCCCACATCCGCTCTTTATCGACATTCAAACCAACGGCAAAAACACAGAAGCCGACAAACATACAAACCGAATAAAAAATCTTCATTCTTGTTGATATGATCAGTTGTCCTGGTTTCATGTTCATATCAATTTTAACGGCAGACACAATGAACTCCTTATTTGGATTCTTGATAAGTTTTTTGTAACGACCGAATATAAGCAACTAATGCCCAGCGATCCTCAGGTTTTCCAACTTGATTAGCATAGGATCCCATAACCCCTTTTCCCATCGTGATGACGTGAAATAGTCGACCGTCGGGATAGCCTTTGATAAGCGGTGATAGCAGAGCTGGGGGGCGCACAGGCATTTTGGCGGCAACGGGACCATCCCCGCGTCCCTGAGTTCCATGGCAAACTGCGCAGTTGGTTTCGTAGCGTTCGCGGCCACGATCCATGACGTCTTTTTCAACTGAACCGGGGAATGGGCTTACCAATTTTTTTCCAGCAAGCTCGGCTTCGTCAGCTTTAAAGGGATAAGGTTTTATACCGCGAGGGACAGTTCCTTCAGGCGGTACTCTCATCGATAAACCATCTGGTTTTGTCGGATCGTAGTCCTGTGCTTTATAAGATGGTTGATCCATCATATCCTGAATCAACTCGATATTGGGTTTGCTGCTATCGCACGCAGATAATAAAAGCATTGTCAGCGCGACAAAAGATAAGGTTTTCATTAAAACACCGCCTCTCGAGTTTCTTTAGCGCCCAAATCTTTAAGAAATTTTTGAGCGTTAGCGCGATCATAACCGGTATCATCTTCGGGAATAAAAATCGCAAAGCGATGGCTGCTAAGAGAAGGATCGATGATTGGTGGATCCACTTTTGGAAGTCGGCAAGCAATAAATAAAAGGACGATAACGGAACCGTGAGCCGCACAGAAAATAGTGCACTCAAACAAAATTGGAATAAACGCTGGCAGCGAAAAGAATGGTTTGCCTCCAATATTTATCGGCCAATCGACAACCGCAACATAGTAAGTAAGAAGAAGCCCGCCAAGACACCCACAGATTCCAAAAAGAAAAGTGAGGTAAGGGATCCAGGAACGTTTAATTCCCATGGCTTCTTCCATTCCATGAACAGGATAAGGAGAGATAGCTTCGAACTTTGTGTAACCGGCAGCTCTTGTTCGGCGAGCCGCCTCAACGACTTCGTGTTCATCATCCCAAATACCAACGGATCCGTTTTTATACTTAGCCATGGTGGCCTCCCTCATGTCCCACGTTCAAAACAGGTTTTACTTCCGCGATCGAAATCGCCGGGAATAAGCGCAAATAAATCAGGAATAGAGTTAAGAAGAAACCGAAGCTACCAACGAGGATAGCGATATCATACTTGGTCATGATGAACTCGCCCCAGTTAGCAGGTAAGAAGTCGCGATATAATGAAGTAACCGTGATCACGAAACGCTCAAACCACATACCGATGTTTACGAAAATCGAAACAACGAACATGATGGGAATGCTTCGACGAGCTTTTTTAAACCAGAAGACTTGGGGAATAATGACGTTACAAGTAATCATGATCCAATAGGCCCACGCCATTGGACCGAACGCGCGGTTCACAAAAGCAAATTGCTCGTACTCATTTCCAGAATACCAGGCGATAAAGAACTCTGAACCGTAAGCGTAGCCAACCATCATACCAGTGGTCATGATGATTTTATTCATAACCTCCATGTGATTGATCGTGATGTAATCTTTAAATTTGGGGAAACCGATTCTCACCAAAGTCATCAGAGTTACCACCATACCGAAACCTGAGAAGATCGCACCGGCAACAAAGTACGGCGGAAAGATCGTGGTGTGCCAACCTGGAAGTTGCGCTACCGCGAAGTCAAAGGAGACGATCGTATGAACCGACAAGACCAGAGGTGTCGACAATCCAGCGAGCAAGAGATAAGTCATCTCATAGTGACTCCAGGCGCGCGCTGTTCCTCGCCAACCCATCGACAAGATACCGTAAAGAAGTTTGCGACCTTTGTGTTTAGCGCGATCTCTAAGAGTAGCAAAATCGGGAATCATTCCCATGTACCAGAAAACCATAGAAACAGTGGCGTAGGTAGAAACCGCGAATACGTCCCACTCGAGTGGAGAACGGAAATTCACCCACAATGGACCACGTTGATTCGGGTAAGGAAAAAGCCAATAAGCAAACCAAGGACGACCTGTATGTAGCAACGGAAAAAGACCAGCTGTCATAACGGCGAATACGGTCATCGCTTCGGCGGTGCGAGCAATTGACGTGCGCCACTTTTGGCGGAACAAAAATAAGATCGCAGAAATCAACGTTCCTGCGTGACCAATACCGATCCAAAAAACGAAGTTTACAATCAAACTACCCCAACCAACCGGATGGCTTACTCCCAAAACTCCGATACCGACGGCGACCATGATTGCGAGAGCAATAACAAAAACCACCAATCCCATGTTGGCTCCAAAGAGGAGTCCCAACCATTTGATCGTCGGCATACTTTCTACAGGTTCACAAATATCATGAGTAACCTGCGCCAGAGTTTTATGGCCTGCTACCAATGGTTCCCGTTTAAGCATGGTGGCCTCCTTCATTGGAGCTAGTGGTTCTTGGAATTAGAGGATTACGAATTTTTGAAAGATAACGAATTGCCGATTTAGTATTTAACTCTTCAAGAACGACTGAGGCTCTTTCGGAGTTATAGAGCTTAGCAACGCGACTGTTGGGGTCATTCACATCGCCAAAGACAATCGCGTCAGCTGGACAAGATTGTTCGCACGCGACCTTAATTTCGCCGTCTTGCAATTTGTCTTTGCGGTCAGCAACGTTTTGTTTAACTTCTTTGATTCTTTGAACGCAGAAAGTACATTTTTCCATAACCCCGCGGCTTCGAACCGTTACCTCTGGGTTATAGGCCATCGCCAGCGTTTCATTTTTCTGAACATAGTTAAACCAGTTAAAGCGGCGAACTTTATAAGGACAGTTATTCGAGCAGTAACGAGTACCAACACAGCGGTTATAGGTCATTTCATTTAGGCCTTCACTACTGTGAGAAGTAGCCACGACTGGACAAACTGTTTCACAAGGAGCGTTGTCACAATGCTGACAAAGCATTGGCTGAAATAAAGACTCAGGACTTGTTGGTTCGCCTTTGTAGTAACGATCAATGCGGATCCAGTGCATCTCGCGACCCTTAAGAACATATTTTTTACCAACAGCAGGAATGTTGTTCTCCGCCTGACAGGCAACGACGCACGCAGAACAGCCGGTGCAAGAATTGTAATCGATAACCATTCCCCATTTGTGTCCCGGGTATTTATGTTCGTCCCAGATGGAAAAAAGTTTGTGGCGATGCACGCCCGCGCTTTTATTTTTCATGTAATCGACAAGAGTCGTATTGGCGAGAATGTCACGACCTTCCATGGAATGATGGCTTTGTGTCGATGCCAACGGCGATACACGAACGTTTTTATCCAGTTTCACACTGATGTTAGAAGTGACGAGCGAATCATTTTTCCACTCGGCAACTTCCATTGCATTGACGCCCACGCCATCACCGACAGCACCGGCACCTGTGCGGCCGTAACCAACTGCTAAACCGACAGTTTTAGGATGCTGACCCGGTTGAATATGAATGGGAACTTCTATTACCTGATCACCAACGCCGACATAAGCAATCTGTCCTTCGACCATTTTGTTAGCTTCAGCATAGGAAGGAGCGACACAAAGGTAATTATCCCAGGTAATTTTGGTAACGGGATCGGGAAACTCTTGCAACCAAGTCACATTGGCCATGGAACCGTCCAACGTTCCAGGTTTTGCATAAAGTATGAGTTTCATTTCGTCTGATTTATTTGCTTCAACTTGTAAATTGCGAATGGCGCCACTGTTAAAATTGCGAGCAGATGTCGTTTGGTTTCGCTTTGCGCTCTGATTGGAAAGGTCAACAACGCCGTTTTGTAAAACATCAACCCAAAAATCATCAAAGGGTTTTGATGTCCATTTACTATGAATATTTTTTTGCCAATAGGCCTTCAAATACTCATGATAGTTAGCTTCTTTACCCATCCATTTCAAGAGACTGTCTTGAAAGGCTCGCGTATCGTACATCGGGCGAATTGTCGGTTGTTGAATGCTAAAAACATTTTTCTGGAATTCAAAATCACCCCATCCCTCTAGGGCGTGATGATCTGGCAAGATGAGGTCAGCAAGCTTACCTGATTCGTCGATACGATCGCCAGTATAAACCACAAGCGCTACTTTTTTGATCGCATCCATAAACGCCGCAGACTTTGGCAATGTGTAGGCTGGATTGGTTCCGTGAACAATTAAAGTGCCAACGCGACCAGC
>CAYPZY010000032.1:0-13599 GCA_964415155.1 uncultured Bdellovibrionales bacterium | reverse complement strand
AGTGAAGTGCAATTAGGTGTTTACCGGGGCTTTTAATATGGCAGTGAACTCAAAAAACGGGGCAAAAGAAGACGAGGTACTAAAGCCAATTAATCAAAAGCTTGTTGAAGTTTATGTAAACAATCACGGCCGCTTTAGAAATTATCTTAAAAAGTACGTTAATGATGAAGCGATCGCCGAGGATCTTTTGCAAACAAGTCTTCGTAAAGCCATTGAAAGTAAAAACCTCGGTTCAAGCGAGGCCATGGTGCCATTTCTTTTCAAAATAATAAAAAACACGGTAATAGATTTTTATCGTTCAAGAGCCGCCGAAAAGAAAAAATATTTGGATTTAGAAAGCGAACTAAAAACTAATTCGAGTCAGCAAAATGAACTCGAAAATGTTATTTGCGAATGTTTGACCGACTTGCTTACGACTCTACACGAAGACTATGCAAAAGTCATTGAACTGATAGATTTAAGAAATGAAGTGACCTCGACAGTGGCTAAAAAATTAGGGATTACCGAAAATAATTTAGGCGTGAAACTTCATCGCGCCAGATTGGCGCTTAAGAAAGGTCTCGAGAAAACTTGTGGCGCATGCACAAAACACGGATGTCTCGATTGCAGCTGTAAGAAAAATTAGATTGATTTGTGATAGCGGCTCTCTCTGAAACTTTGACTACAAAGAACTAATTCTAAAAAATCTGGAAATCAAAAATTGTTGCGACGCAATCGAAAATTACCAGCAGATGGAAACATGCCTTTTGAGAAAAATATTGGACAATTGTCGATAAAAATCCTCGACCGAATCGATATTCTACAACCTTTTCCGGCTCCTACATAAATTTTGGAGTGTAATGGTATAGGCGGTGCGCTAGGTGTTCCTTCTTTGATCGCTATTGTGTTAACTTAGTTGAGTGAGGTGGTATCTCAAGAAAATGCCAAAATATCCGATAAGGAGACGATGAAGCGCTTTACTATTTTTATTTTATTGATGGTTGGCCTTTTGAACATTTCTATACCAATAGATGCAAATGATGCAGGTGGTGGCCGATCGAATCAGGAATTCGTTGGTCACGCGGATTGCCCGGGTCAGTCGGCAGATCATAGTTCTACCGCCGACGCTTCTTGCCACCAATGTCACTTTGGACATTGTAGTTTTTTATCACCAGTCGCTACAGTAGTCTCTCCTTTAGATTTAAGCTCTAATCATACTTCATTTAACTCAGATCTTAATCTGCCATTTGTTCTTTTTGGTCTTTTCAGGCCACCAATTATCTAACTTTTCCTAAATTTAAAAGATTATTTTTTAATTAATGTTTATCGATTTGGTCGCCTTTGGCCAAACGATACTATTTGGAGATTTTTATGAAAAAATTAGTGGGAATATTTATTTTAACGGGACTTTTCTCTATCCAAGGATTTGCCAAAGTGGACATTGATAAACCGCGATTGGATCGTGGAGTTTCAATACAAGCGAAAAATGACGTAAACGAAAAAGTCACGTGGTTGGGTAAAATTCAAGATGACGAATCCGAACACGATCAAAGTCATGAGCACAAGTTATCGTTTATCCGCCAGGAAAATGGAAAGGCCTATGATGTTCAGATTCCTGAGCTGAGACAAATGCATCACGAAACAGATAAGAACTTCTTAGTAGAAATTCAGGGCGAAGTTACCCCTAAGTTTTTATTCTGGGGAGGAAATCTAATTTTAAGATCGGTTAGAATTTTGCAAAAGCTAGACGGTCCTCCTCACCATGAGGTCAGGACTCGGTTTCGAGATCGCGAACGTTTTCGCTTTGAACGTACGTAGTACTTATTTAGAATTCCAGGCGGGCTTTAAACAGCTGCCTGGAATTCCTACAAAAAGGTGAAGAAATTGCAAATAGTTCAAAAGACTGTTGAAGACATAAGTAGCTCGGGTTACAAATAGGATAACTATGAAGATTTTTTCAACAAATTTTAGCAAGAAGATATCTCTGTTCGTCTTGTTGACGTTTGCTTTAAATATTCTTTGTGAGATTGGCGTTGTTGGGAGAATTGATAAAGATAATCATTCTATTTCTTCGTTATCTTCGCAGGTTTCCGTAGATTCAAATTTAAGTACCGACTCTTCAGACCAAGACCAAGGCCAAAACTGTACGGATCCATGTCATGTAGGAAACTGTCATTTTGGTCATTGCACTCACATAATAATGTCTGAAAACAGTTACGAGCACAGCGCCATTCCTGCTGCTCATCTTTTTGTAAATGATTCTGCGCCATCGGCACCGAATCTTAAGAGCCTTAGACGACCTCCACGCCTTTCCTAATTCCGACCTTTTAGTTTTAAAGATGTATTGAACTTACATCTTGTATCTAACAATTTTTATTTTAGGTTTTAGGAGAATTTTATGAAAGTGTTTCTATGTTTAATATTTGCGTCGATGTTTTTAATGGGCTGCAATCAAGATCCAGAAAAACTAAAAGAAAAGGCTGACATTGAAGGTGAGGCGCAATCCAAAGGTCAACAACGTAACGAGGGCGGTCGCGCTACCAAAATGGAAGCTGATTTGGCGACACGACAAAATTTCTACCAGGCGTTAGCTGGAATTTACGAAGGTAGTCTTGTTGGTGCGGACGCAAATGGTAGCCCAATTAATTTAAGTGTGCGACTTACCTTTGTGCCGAGTCTTCCGCCTTATAAATCAGATCGAATTAGGACCGTTGATGAGGTTACAAGTGACCTTAACAACTTGTTTTTAACAGTTCAGGTAGTGCAATGGGATCCGGTCGATAAAGATTCAATCGTTTTTGGTTGCACGTATGAACACGTTCGTCCCGATTTAACAAAAGGTGAAATCAATTTAGCAGCTGGCGACTGTCAAAGTCTTTTTAAAATAAATGTTTTTGAAACTGATCCCACAAAACCGACGCCATCACAAAAAGATATTGACTTGATTAGCGGTAAAATTTCGAAGGAAGTTTTAAATGCTGAACGTACTTTGATTCCAGAGCTTGTAGGAATTCGCCAGTCTGTAAAGACAATTTCAACCCTAGCTCTTAAAGTTAAAAAGAAGTAAGGAGGAGCCAAATGTTGAAAAGAAATTTATTTTTAATTGTTGCACTTTTTGCGCTTACTTCCTGTAAAAAAACTATAGACCTTAAAGGACGTTACTTTGGTAGTTTGACGTCGGCTGGTGTGTCTACTCAACTAATAACAGAGGTTCCCGATTTTAAAGAAAACGGTGAGTATCAAAGTTTAGAATTTTCTTTATATGAGACAAAGGCTTCGTCGAGACCACAGCATGTGATCGTGCAAGCCTCGGATTCTTATATTTTGATAAGATCATCTTTCTTAGGAGCTGAAGATTATAAACTCACTAACTTAAAGGACTCCTGCGGCAGTGGTGAAAATGCGACCACGACAGCCATGCTTTGTATTCAGCCAGGAAAAATTGAATTTAATCTCAAGGAAAAAAAATCTGGCAACATTGTGTTGTCATTAGTTCTTACACGTAGTGCTGAATTACCGCCACCAAATGCCAATGGAATTTACTCAATTGATGATCTGGTTGGTAGAGCGAAATTTAGTGCCTATTCTGTTTCACAAGAAGCTGAAAGGGTCTTTCAAGCGCGCCAAAAGGTAAAGATGGCGATTGGAAATCTTTTGCCACATTTTAATTTAAAAGATCTTTTGGTGTTTTCTGGTGGGCCGATGGGCGGTATCGAAGCTGTGGGAAGTTTTCTGCCATTTATATTCCCAAGCAACTGGTACAAAGTCTCTGAGGCCAAGGAGCTTAATAAAGCTCAAGGTAAATCTTTTGCGTCTTTGCGCGGAAACGAAATGCAGTATGTAGAAAATTTTGTTTATTTAGTTCAGCGAGATTTGTTACTACAGAAATTGATGCAAGCGGAGTTGGTAAAGCAAAAGGAAATCCACCGCATTATTGTTAAAAAAGAGAGATATGGATTACTTCCCCCAAGAAGTGGCGATAAGTATTACTCTAGCGTTCTTTTACTGGAACAAGATCTCAATCAACTTCAGACATTGATTGATTATGAATTAAGTTCGCTAGCTCATGCTGTGGCTCTTCCGGTAACAAATGGTATCACGGCGCTTGACGGTGTTGCACTTCCAGATCTAACTCAAGTTACGCCAATCGATCACAAGGTATTAATTGAAGTGGCTCAAAAGAAATCTTACGAGGTCGCGACGCTCGCCTTTTTAATTGAAGCAAGTAAGAAAAATAAGAAAGTTCAAGCTTGGGGATTTTTAGATCCTAATTCTGGCGAGTACATTGGCTTTGGGTATGCGAGCCAATTAAAAGTCGGTGAATCTCAAGAGCGAATTTTGGCTTCAAAACGCGATGAAACGCTATCTCTTATCGAGCAAAGAGTTTTTCTCGGAGCCTCTGAATTGAACGCTACACTTACTACCTTCAATATCGCGAAAGCGGGAGCCGCCACGTCACAGGCTCGGCTTGATCGCCTCAATAAGCGATTAAGATCGGGCGATGAAAAGATAGATGATGAATATTTCGTGCAGGAAATAGCCGACGCCAGCCAGTCATTACTAAAATTTTCAGCAAATGAGCTCAGCGCAGTTCATTCCTATATGATTTCGCGCGCGAAAATTAATCGTCTTTTGCTTGAAGGTTACTACAATGATCTTGAATTAGTTAAAGTGGAATAAAATTGGTGAAGAAAATGAAATTCATATTTGTTTTGATATTGTTTTTAACGGGAGCTGAAGGTAGCGCCGAGGTTTGTAAGACTTTAACCAGTGCACAAGAGGTATTGGATTGTGCACTTGAAAGACATCCATCGGTTATTCAAGCGCGCGGGGTTAGCGAACAAGGCGAAGCCATCGAGGGCGTGGCCCGTCAATTGCCAAACCCCGAGCTAAACTCTAAGGCGGTGTATGGAGATAATTTTGGAACCCGTGTGGGGTCAACTGAAGTTAGCCTAACTCATAATTTTGAACTTGGGGGCAAACGTTCGGCGCGAATTGATAAGGCGGTTGCAAACCGGCAAGAGAATGCTTCATTGTTTCAAAAAGCCAAAGAAGAAATTTACATTTCGACGGCGAAAACTCTTTATCACATTCGCCACCTGATGGCCGAGGTAGATATTTTAAATGAAGCTCTAGCTACATTTACCAAGATTCATAAGCAGTACAGATCGCGCCCAAAATTGAATCCTGAGCAAGAAGTGACTTCAAGTATCTTTCAGTTAGCTGAAGGCGACTATCGATTAAGAAAAGCGCAAACCGAGGCTGAACTCAATGAATTGGAGCGGCACCTGGAAATTGCAGTCGGTGCGCCGATAAAAATAGGCGACAAGATTTTGCCTTCGCCGAAGATAAATTGGCCGAAGATTCCCGAGGAAAGTCTCGCGGACTTACCGAATTCTGCTGAATGGCGCCTTGGCGAATCAGCGCTAAGAAACGCAAGAGCGGAATTAGATCTTGCGAAAAGTGTGTCATGGCCAGATTTGAAACTTGGGCCGGCAGTCGTTTTTCAAACTGAAGCTACAAATACATTTTCAACCTATGGGCTAGTTCTTACTATGCAATTGCCGGTTTATCAGGTTAATGGCGCGGGACGCTCCTATGCCTATCAAGGAATGAGTCTAGCCGAAAAGAGTTTTGAAGCAAAAAAGTTTGAAATCAATCGTGAGAGAAAAGCTCTTGTGGTTCGCTATCAAAAGTCATTGAAAGCGCTGGAAGAAGCAACCACGCATTCAGAATTGGAAAAAAAACATAGAAAAATCGAATCGCTGTTTCAGCGTGGGATTGTGGCGAGCTCGCTCGTTATCGAGGCCCATAGGCAGCTTGTCGATTTTACGAAAAGTAAAAATGAACAAGAACTTGATGCGCTTGAGACTTACTGGAAAATAAATGCGTTTGATGGAAAACTTTTGGATTTAAAATTGTAAAAGGTTAAAATAATGAATGCTTTACTTGAAAAAATTTTGAAAAACAGGATCTGGATTTTGGGCTTTTTCCTCGGGGGATCCATTTGGGGTATATTTTCTACGCTAAATCTTCCTATAGATGCTGTACCTGACATTACGAACATTCAGGTAATGATTAATACCAAGACCGGTGCACTTGACCCTGAGAAAATTGAAAAGACAGTGACTTACGTGATTGAAACAGAAATGTCGGGCCTGCCGCGAGTTGAGGACATTCGTTCGCTTTCAAAGTATGGGTTATCGCAAGTCATAGTCATTTTTGAAGAAGGCGTCGATCTCTACTTTGCGCGCCAACAAATTTCTCAGCGGTTACAAAACTTGAGAGATTTGCTTCCTGATGGTGTTACGCCTGAGCTTGCCCCAATCACCACAGGTTTGGGTGAAGTGGTGATGTATACTGTGGATGCGATTCCAGGATCTGATCTTTCAAAAAAACCGGAGAAGGACCGACTTTTATATCTACGAACCATTCAAGATTATGTCATTCGCCCAGAATTAAAAAAAGTTAGCGGGGTAGCTGAGGTTGATAGTAGCGGTGGTTACCGAAAAGAAATCCACATAAACGTCG
Organism: uncultured Bdellovibrionales bacterium; assembly: GCA_964415155.1. Classification (GTDB taxonomy): domain Bacteria; phylum Bdellovibrionota; class Bdellovibrionia; order Bdellovibrionales; family SG-bin7; genus CAYPZY01. The sequence goes on along the minus strand of CAYPZY010000032.1, from coordinate 7,089 downwards.
ACATTGATAGATTAGAAAAATATGCGCTAACGTTTGACGAGATTTCGCAGAATGCAAAGAGCGTCGGTGACAGTTTTGGTGGTGGCTATATTCAAAGAGAAGGCCAGCAAGTTATTGTCCGATCGATTGGGAATCTACAAAGTTTTGATCAGATCGCAAATATTCCAATTAAAGCTGATCAAGGTGGTCGTCCAATCTTTTTTAAAGATGTAGCCAACATTCGTGAAGATTACACGCAGAGATTAGGGGCGGCGACTGCGCATGGTGAGGAGACTGTTCTCGGCACGGCGTTAATGTATATTGGGTCAAACAGTCAGAAGGTTGCTACATCTGTTGAGACCGCTATCAAGAATTTAAAACTACCCAAAGATGTTGGCGTTAATGTTGTCTATACGCGAAGTTTTTTAGTTAACAAAACAATTGGCACAGTTAAAAAAAGTTTAATTGAAGGTGCGCTACTCGTTATTGCCGTTTTATTTTTATTACTTGGAAATTTAAGGGCTGCATTTATCGTCGCCACAGCAATTCCGATCTCAATGTTATTTGCCGTAACGGGAATGAAATTTTTTGGTGTTTCTGCGAGCCTTATGAGCTTGGGTGCAATTGACTTTGGTCTTTTAGTCGATGGTTCGGTCGTTATGATTGAGAACCTTTTGCGTCGCCTTGAGGGGCGTGGGCAAGATCTAACCTGGTCGGAGAAAATCACTATAGTTATTGAGTCGGCAAAAGAAGTCGCCAAGCCCGTAATCCTAGGGCTCTTCATTATTATGGTGGTATACGTTCCGATTCTCACGCTTGAAGGGATCGAAGGAAAAATGTTTCACCCAATGGCGCTTACGGTGCTAATGGCTTTGGGCGCAAGCTTACTTGTAGCATTTTTTCTAATGCCAATTTTAGGACTTATACTTGTTAAGCCTCCACCGAAGGGCCACGAAAACACCGGTATTTTTAATTTTGTTTTAAATATATATAAGCCAATATTAGATTATAGCATTTTACATCCAAAGAACACGGTTCTGGCGGCGGGTGTTTTCTCACTTTTATGTTTTTCGCTATTTTTTAAATTGGGATCAGATTTCGTTCCACAACTTGACGAAGGTGATATTATTTTGGGTCTTGTGAGAAATACTGATATTAGTCTTTCAAAATCTATTGAAGAACAAAAGAAGGCCGAAAAAATTATTGCCTCTTTTGGCGAAGTACAAAATGTATTTTCTCGAATGGGAACACCGGAGTCAGCGACAGATCCGATGGGAGTCAACTTTGCTGATACATTTATTATCGTAAAAAAGGATCATTCCGAGTGGCCGAAAGTTGAAGGTCATATGCGTTCAAAAGATGAGTTGGTAGAAGCTATTTCGGATGAAATTAAAAAGCAATTGCCAGGAAATGAAATCAGCCCCACTCAACCAATTGAGATGCGCTTTAATGAAATATTAGAAGGTAGCCGCGCCGATGTCTCTTTACGCATTTTTGGTCCAAATTTGGATAACCTGGTTGAATATATTGATAAGGCTAGTGCCATTGTAAAGGTAATTCCTGGTGTTCACGAGGCAGAAATGGATGCTCTCACGGCTTTAAGAAAAAGTCCGATGATGGATATTTCTCTTAATTACGGAAAGATCGCTCGCTATGGAGTCAGTTTACAAAACGTCAATGCGGCTTTGCAAATGGCGATGAGTGGTGTGCAACTCGGAAATTTCTACGAAAGTGATTTGCGTTTTCCCGTAATTTTACATTTGGATGAAGGTTCTCGCGATAAACAAGAAGAGATTGAGAGAATTCCTGTTGGTTTAGGTGGTGGTGGCACGGTTGCTCTAAAGGAAGTCGCAGAATTTTCGGAAAAAAGCCAAGTCACTACAATCGCGCGAAGTTTTGGAAAAAGATACGGTGCCCTTTCGATCTTCTTAAAAGATCGCGATGTCTCGAGCTTTGTTGATGAGGCAAAACAGAAGATTGAATCCCAACTGAAAATACCGCCGGAATATACGTTGGAATGGGGTGGGCAGTTTAAAAATTTACAGAAAGCCAGACTTAAACTTTTAATAATTGTTCCAATCACCTTATTAATCATATTTTTAATCCTCTACAAAAACTTCAATAGTCTTAGGGTTACGATTTTGGTTTATTCGAGTATCCCCCTCGCGATTACGGGCGGAATTTTATCGCTGATAGTGCGGGGAATTCCATTTAGTATTTCGGCAGCAGTTGGGTTTATAGCGCTTTTGGGTATTGCAATCCTCAACAGCATGGTGCTTGTCGATTTCATCAATCAATTGCGTGAAAAAGGTTTGAAGATTCGACAGGCCGTTACTCAAGGAGCTTTGATGCGACTTCGTCCTGTCATTATGACGGCGTTAGTTGCGGGTCTTGGATTTTTGCCGATGGCTTTAAATACTGGGATGGGAGCTGAAGTTCAGCGCCCGCTCGCAACTGTTGTAATTGGAGGATTAATAACTTCGACTTTACTGACATTAATTCTTTTGCCAACATTATACATATGGCTGGTGGAGCGGGCAAATGGGACACGATCATAATCATTCAGGCCATGACCATAGTCATCCTCCGGTAACGTACAACGCGGCTTTCGCAATCGGGATCAGCCTTAACGTTATTTTTGTTATTGTTGAAGCGGTCTATGGCTACATTTCACAATCACTTGCGCTAATGGCTGATGCGGGACACAACTTAAGCGATGTGCTTGGGCTTGTCGTTGCATGGGCCGCCATGTATTTGGCGTCTCGAAAACCCTCGAAAAAATTTACTTATGGCTTACGCAGTTCGTCCATTTTGGCGGCGCTCGCGAATGCGATTTTTCTATTGTTGGCCGTGGGGGGAATTGCCTGGGAAGCTATCCAGCGATTTAATGAATCCCATCAAGTGAATACATCCACAGTGATGATAGTTGCCACAATCGGCATTGTTATCAATGGGGCGACCGCAGTTCTTTTTATGTCTGGTAGTAAACGCGACTTGAACTTAAAAGGCGCTTATCTTCACATGCTTTCAGATGCTCTAATATCTGTAGGCGTTGTCATTGCAGCTTTGGTGATTAGTTACACTGGCTGGCAATGGCTAGATCCCGTTGTGAGTTTAATTATCAGCGCTGTAATCGTATGGGGAACCTGGGGTCTTTTACAAGATTCCATCAGACTCGCGCTACACGCTGTTCCTAAAAGTATTGATGAAGAAGAAGTTTTGAAGAGGTTGAAAGCACTCGCCATTGTTAAGGAAGTGCATGACCTGCATATTTGGTCAATGAGCACAACTGAAGTCGCTCTTACAGTTCACTTGGTCACTACGAATGGTCACCCCGGTGATGTGTTTGTGAAGAAGTTAAGTCATGAATTTGAACATGACTTTGGTATTCATCACGTAACAATCCAAATCGAAATTGGGGACGCAGGAGAGGCGTGTAAGTTTGCTCCGGATGAAGTAGTTTGATGCTAAGGGCGGGTGATGTGCGATTCAACGCTAATATTTCCTACCTTAAATATATGGTTTGAAGAGAGAGGATAAAATGGTTTACGCTGTCTCAAAAATTGCAATTTCTGCCCTCGTTATCACTTTAGCAAGCGAGTTAGCAAAGCGCTCGACTTTTCTTGCCGCCCTAATCATTTCCCTTCCCACAATTTCGATTTTAACTTTCACATGGGTTTACATTGAGTCGCAGGATAAATCAAAAATCGTGAATCTATCTTGGGAAACCCTGCTTCTGGTAATCCCTTCGTTGGTATTCTTTGTTATTCTCCCGGTACTAATAAAAACCGGAATAAACTTTTGGTGCTCTTTGGGTATTTCAATGGGGGTAACAGCAGTTACATACTGGATTTATATGAAGCTCCTTGTTTGGTTGCGGTAATGATTGCGGATTTTCAGAATTTCAAGAAGGGAATTTCTAATGTCGGCCGATTGTTGTGAAATTCCGGCGGAACGACCCGGTCTAAGAAAAGTATTGTGGATAGCTTTGATTTTGAATGCACTCATGTTTTTTATTGAAATCGGTTACGGCTGGTTTGCTGACTCAACGGCATTAAAGGCAGATGCAGTGGATTTTTTTGGTGATGCCGTTAATTATGGGCTTAGTCTCTCCGTTCTTAGCTCTGCACTTGCAATACGTGCTCGCGCATCGTTAATAAAAGCAGGGATGATGGGGCTGTTTGGAGTTGGGGTACTTGGCAACGCTGTAGTTAATTTATTGCTTGGATCAGAACCTCATGGATCGACTATGTCTTCTATCGCCCTTTTAGCGTTGGCAATTAATGTTGGCGTTGCAGTTCTCCTTTTCAAGTTCAAAGAGGGAGATAGCAATATACAATCTGTTTGGCTCTGTTCACGTAACGACGCAATTGGCAACATTGCTGTCATGCTTGCGGGCTTAGGGGTTTCGTATTTCAATTCTAATTGGCCTGATCTTTTAGTTGCTGTTCTAATTAGTGGACTTAATGTAATGGCTGCATTTGCAGTTTTTCAGTTAGCGGTAAAAGAGAAAAACCATTCTCATGATGTCGTTTAAACGACGAGGTAAACATGATCAGAAGAATTATGTCTTCAATAATATTTTTTTTAGTGATTTCTAGTAGTCTTGTTTTTGCCCGTTCAGCGGAGTGGAACCTTGCTAGATACGAGCCCTATTACATAAAAATAAAGACTGCACTAGATTTTGGGGACTTAGAAAAGGCTCAGGATGTTGCCGTCGTTTTAGTAAGTGCAATAAGACAAGCACCTGATTATGGTCCAACTGAACATGACATCAAATTCATTGAGGCCTCGGGTCGTCGAATAATAAGCGCGAAAAATGTTGAGCAAGCAAATCAGGCATTTTCATCTTTCACAAAAGTAATCGAACGTTGGAAACGTTAAAGTGCTCAAAAATAATGCGAAGTGTTGGTGCAGGCCACTGTTAAAACCTATCTAGTACCTACTCTCGTCCGAAATATCGGACTTATGAAAAATTATTTGAGACTTTTGGTGGAATCTTCTATTTATTCGCACTCTAACGAGGGGCGAAGGTTTGAAATCCAATTTAAAGATTCTGTTAGTTGAAGACATGGACTCATTTCGCGGGGCTGTTTTGCAGCTCCTTGGAGTCTATAACGATGTAGATGAAGCCGCGGACCTGGCCACGGCCCGTCTTTCTTTACAGAAAAATAGTTACGATGTTGTGATTCTCGATAAGGGTTTACCTGATGGTGACGGTATTGAACTTATCTCTGAAATCAAAACTCTCAATTCAAACACCGTTGTAATTATTTTGACGTCAGATTCTGACTTTAGTTCCGTAAAACATTGTATCGCTCGTGGTGCTGATGATTATGTCGTTAAATCTGAAAACATTATTCCCGATTTACTTGTTCGTATTCCCGTCGCGGTCTCGAAGGCAGCTTCAAGTCGACGCCTTGAAAGTGTTGAACAACAGCTCAAAGAAGCTTTTAAGTATGAAATTGTCGGCAAGTCTGCTTCGACGATTGAACTCAGAGAAACTGTTTTAAGTTTAAAAGGTTCCAATGCTCACGTCTTAATTACTGGTGAAAGCGGAACGGGCAAAGAACTTATCGCGCGAAGACTAAACGCGATTGAAGTTGAAAAGCGTCCTTTCATCGCCATCAATTGCGGTGCTATCGCAGAAAATCTAGTCGAAAGTGAATTGTTCGGCCATAGGAAAGGATCTTTCACCGGTGCAACTCAAGACCGCGCTGGTCGTTTTGAATTAGCAAACGGTGGCGATTTATTTCTTGATGAAGTTGGTGAACTATCTTTAGGTGCGCAGGTAAAATTATTGCGTGCTATTCAAGAGGGGGAGATAACTCGAGTCGGTGACAATAGAATCATTAAAGTAAAGTGTCGCCTTATTGCGGCCACCAATAAAGATCTTTCGAAGATGGTACAAGAGGGAAAATTCCGAGAAGATCTTTACCACCGGCTCAATGTTATTAGGATTACAACAACACCACTGCGCGACCGCGAAGGCGATTTGTCAGACCTTGCACGACTGTTTACATTTCAAATTGGCGGCGCAAACTTTAAAATTTCAGGTAAGGCTATTCAATCGCTTAAAGATTACGATTGGCCAGGAAATATTCGCGAACTTCGAAATGTAATCGAGCGCGCGGTAATTTCCGCAAGACGAAAGAAATCAAATCAAATTGAATTTGAAGACGTAATTTTATACCATCCGCGAGAAGATGCGCTCTATCGCATGCGAAAACTGGAAGCGGGAATGCCAGCATCACTTCAGGATCTTTCGCCAATGAAATATAAAGAATTTTTAGATTCATTGGAGCGTGAATATTTTAAGTCCGCTTTGGAATTAACTTTTGGCAATGTTCTTGAGTTAGTGAATCGAATTGGTCTTTCAAGAAGTACTGTATTTAAAAAGCTGAAAGATTTAGGAATTTCAACGAACGAGGCTAAGAAAATTGGTTTAACTTCAAAATCCAGGAATTTGGACACTGGTCCGAAACAGGAGACATTGAACTAAAGGTTTGCCATGAAAATGATTTTACAAGCTTTGATGATATCGGAACTGGCATCTTCAATTGCATTAGCGCATGGGGGAAGTGGAAATATGAAAGCAGAACAAATTATTGAGAAGCTCGATTTAAAACCTTTGCCAGGCGAAGGTGGTTTTTATCGCGAAACTTATCGCAGTGAAAAAGTAGATGCTCCTGCAACAATCTTTGGTATCAACTCAACTGAGTCGCGGGTTATCAGCACAGCGATATACTATCTAGTAACTGCCGAAAGCTTTTCAGCTTTGCATAGAATTGAGAGTGATGAAGTTTTTCACTTCTATAGCGGGGACCCAGTCGAAATGATTCAAATTGACCACAACGGCAAACTCACTCGGCATATGCTTGGTTCTGATATCTTTAACGGCGAAAGTCCACAAGTTGTCGTTCGTAAAGGTACGTGGCAGGGTTTGAAACTCAAAAATGGTGGAGCTTGGGCGTTGATGGGTACGACAGTTTCACCAGGTTTCGAATTTCAAGATTTTGAATTGGGAGATAGGGATAAACTTACCAAACGATTTCCGGTTCTCCATCAATGACTGGGGCAGTCAGGGAATCTGTTAGAATGTTTTTACCA
>CAYPZY010000031.1:0-13656 GCA_964415155.1 uncultured Bdellovibrionales bacterium | reverse complement strand
CCGGAATGAGATTTACACTCCATCCATAAGCCGCAATGGTTTTCAGGTCGTAATGGATAGTCTGCCACCAGTTCACAAAAATGCCCGCTACCTGGAACTTGTCGAATAAAGCCAAAGGCAGAAGTCTGTTTTGAAAACTTCTCAACAATTCGGCTCTGATTTTTGGCAGATCGTTGTCCGTTTCCAAACGGATGAAATCGGCTTTTACTTCCTCCCACCAAAGGTTAGTTTCCTTGCGAAAACGCTCCAACGTCGCTCCAACGCCGGGATGGGACTCGATACGAATCTTGATGTTGCCCTTTTCACCGAGGTCGGCTTTAAAATCGAAGTATCTGGTATCCTTCTCCTGAAAAAACACGTCGGCGCTCATGCCGAATTTTTGATAAAACGGCTCCTGTGTAGCCACTTCGCTCTTTGGAATGCCACCGAGCAAATGCGCTCTTACATCTTCCGGCTCCGGATCAGGGGTGTTGTCCACATAGCGGCGGATATTCAGATTGAACTCGTTTTCTTCGATTTCTTGCAGACCGACTAGACGGGAGTATTTCGGAATTTCGAGGGTGTTGCTAAAAACGGTATCTATCTTTTCGATGTCTTCCGGGCGAAGAAAGTTTTGCGCTTTCCCCTCTCCGAACTCTGCATCGGCATTGATAAACAGGATTTTGTGGCGCAAAGTATCCGGTTTGCTCTTATTGACAACCAGGACACATGCCGGAATTCCAGTTCCGTAAAACAAGGACGGCGGCAATGCGATGACTGCTTCGACCAGATTTTCCTTCACGATCTTTTCACGGATCACTTTTTCTGCGCCGCCGCGAAACAACACGCCATGCGGAATAATGCAAGCCATTTTCCCGTTGTCTTTCAGGCAGGCGATCATGTGCTGCACGAACATCAGGTCGCCCTTTTTCCCTGTTTCCGGGGCATAGCCGAAACGGAAACGCGCCGAAAACTGAATGTTTTCCCTGGAATAGTTCTGTGAAAACGGCGGATTGGCGATGATACGGTCGAACTTTCTAAGCGTCCCGCCTTCCGTGTGTTGTGGCTCCTCGATGGTGTCACCTAAACGGATGTCGGCATCCAGGACGTTGTGCAAAATCATGTTCATTTTGCAGATAGACCAAACCGTGCCGTTATTATCTTGACCTGCCAGCGTCAAGTCGCGAGCGTTTTGCCCCTGCTCTTCCACGAACTGAGCGGATTGGATCAGCATACCACCGGAACCGGCGGTCGGATCGTAAATACCCATTCCTGCCTGCGGTTTCATCAATTGTACCAACAGGCGTACCACTTGCGCCGGGGTGTAGAATTCGCCCCCTTTCTTGCCCGCGCTGTCCGCGAAGAATTTGATTAGGTATTCGTATGCCGCACCGAGCAAGTCGGGAAATTCGAAGTTGTCGTTGGTGAGTTTGATTTTATCGAAGTGGTCAATCAGGTCTTTGGCCTTATTGTCCGGAATAACGCGCTTGTTGCCTTTCGTTTTATTGAAATCAATATTGTCCTTCAATACGCCCCTGAGCGAATCGTTGGCGTCTTCCAGGGCTGCTAAAGCCTGATTCAACTGTTCCCCCGCATTATGATGAAAGTAACGGATTTTATTCCACCTGGCTTCTTCCGGTACGAAAAAAGTCTCTCCGTAGGTCAATGGCGAGTCCAGAACCTCATTTAACACCTGTCCTTCAAGGTGTTTGTAATCATCCGTGCGCAACCTGGTTCTCCGCTGCTCGAACTGGTCGCTCATCCTTTTCAGGAAAAGCATACCGAAAATGTACTCCTTGAACTCCGAAGCGTCCATGCTCCCCCTCAAAATATCGGCGGCTTTGAGGAGAAAGGATTCGAGTTGAGAGAGGGTGATTTTAGTAGTTTGCATGAGTATTCCCCGGTATTAAATTGCAAATATCGGTATTTCAGGCAATTATGATGACAGCCTGACGACACTGTTAACGATTCGGCAAAAATAAAAAAGGGCTAACCATCCGGTTGCCCTGAAATTTCGGGATTTTCATTTTCGCACTCTACAATTTGGAGCGCATAAACCTTGCCCGTATTCAACGTGATCCAGGTAGTGCCGCAATTGAGTTCGACTTCGGCTACATTCTCGACGGCAAACGGGAGTTCCAGGGCATTCAACAATGCTGACTCGAATGTTGTGTTTTCCATGACGAATTTTTTCTTTTTGCCACTTATAAACATCCAAAATGATAAGACAAAAGAACCTCATGTATAAATTTTTTCCTTTATTTTTGTGGTCGAGAGGCAACCACTTTTTCTTTACTTCTTTTCGCTAATTCAATGAGGCTATCCACGTATTTAAAAAGAAAAAGGCGTTTGCGCCGCCTTTTAATTGTAGATTGAATTCTGCTCTGATTCTCAGTTCTAAGCTTAGTTCTTGCTATCGTATATTTTTTCCTGGCTTCAATGCAAGGGCACGAAGATGGAAGTAATAAAGTAGCAATAACAGCGAGTACCAGAAAATAGGCTACTTCATTCTCTGAATTAAACCGGCAAAACCTGATTTCTTAAATATTGGTACTGATTCAGGTTAGTAAACTGAAACAAAAACAAGACGGTTGTCTCTCTATTTTTTAAATAAGGAGTAATATTTCGCTTCAATAAATTCCCTTGACGGGCTTATATGGTAATATAAAATCAATGAAATGCACACATTTAGTTGCATTTTACAATATTATTCTTATAGTGTAGATACAAACGTTCTTCGGAACCCTCCCTATCCGAAAGGTGTGGGAGAAAATAGAGACTTAAAGCAGTAGTGCTTTAAGTTTTTCTTTCACATCGTTAAAATCTCCTTCCGATAGCATCCCGATTTTATCAATGAATCTGGCTTTGTCCAAGACCCTCACCTGTGATAATATTATCCTGGATACTCTACTGAAATACCTGTCCGGCAGACGATAGTAAAACTTTGAGTCTTTCCCTCCCGATGTCATGGGCAATACGGCAAATACGTTACCTATCTTTTTTAAAACCAGTACCGGCCTCCTGAACTCCGTACCCTTGCCGTCCTGCTCGAACCCAACATTCAATCACAAATAGGCATACCGTACCTCTCTTTCCAGCACATGAAAATTAGGTTCCCTGGCATCCACTTTTTTCTTCAAAGTATTTCGCATATCGAAATCTTTCATACTTCTTACTTGATAAAATGCTTCAATCTATACCCGCAATGATTTGGTTTTCAAGAGGTTAATCGAACTTGACTTTGCACCCGGACTAGTTAGGTTTTGCAGCGTACTAAACAAAATCGCTGCACATGAAAAAAAATGAAGCCGATCTGCCGACCCCGACAGAAGACCAATTCAACGCGCTCAACGGTGCGTACAAGTATTTCAACAAGTCACTTTTTAAAAAACTGCTTCCCGGTTGCATTCTTAACTTCTCCCGCTTGCGAAATACACACGGTTTTCTGGCTCCTTACCGTTGGCGCAGACGTGAATCGAAAAGCCACGACACTCACGAAATTTCACTCACACCTACTACCCTTTACCGTGCCCCTATCGAAATCTATTCGACCCTGGTGCATGAAATGGTACATCTGTGGCAGGTTGTCTTCGGGAATCCGTCCCGCAATGGCTACCACAACAAAGAATGGGCTGAAAAAATGAAGGAATTAGGGCTTATGCCCACTGACACCGGAAAGCCTGGCGGCAGAGAAACCGGCCAGCACATGACGCACTATATTCTCCCGAACGGCAAGTACGAGGTCGCATTCAAGCAAATGCCGGAAAAGTTCATACTCCCCTTCACGTCACTCGATGGGGATTTGATGAAAGGACTGATCGAAGGCGCTGCTTCCGGAACAGACGAAGGCGAAAGCGGCACACCGGACGAACAGACAAGAAAACGAATGAAACTGAGAACACCAAGCCAGAATAAAGCATCATACACCTGTCCGGGATGCAAGATAAAGGTTTGGGGACGACCCAATTTACTAATTCGTTGCGAATCGTGCCAGGAATTGTTCAATGAAAACGTGTGAGTTTTACTCAATCTATCTCCTGCCCCGGCGTTTTACAAAGGGGCTTTTTCTTTTAAAAAAAAAGAACACCACACTGTTGTTTGTTATTTAAACAATGTTTATATTGTTTAGGAGGTAGAAACCATAAAGCGACAAACCTTTTTGAGCACGTTTACATAACAAAAACAGGATTTGGAGTAACAAAAACAGGATTAGGATATAACAGATAAAGGATTAAAAATAACAAAAACAGGATTTGTACCTACTAATCATAACAAAAAAAGTATTTACCCGCCTACCCTGAAACATGGAACCGGGTTGTCAGTATCATAACAAATTCAGTATTTTAACATAACTTGATTTCGGTGTTATGTTATCTAATCTGATGGCAGGATAGATTTACTGCTTATCATTTCAGAATGACTAAAAAAAGGCAGATGTCTCTCTTCGATTGAGGCGATACCACTTGGGAAATTAAAAAACATAGCGGTATCGTGCAGATGAGCAACATCACTACTCTGCTTGAAAGAAAGGCCATGAATTCGATCATCCGGATTGCGAAGGACTTTCTGAAAAGAAATCCGGAACAGAGGGTATTCGAGTGCGACGTTGGTTTGGTAAAACGCTTGTCAGGGCTGAACAATTCGGACAATTCCGACTTGAAAGAGGCGTTGAGGAATTTGGCAAATACCAAATTGGAATACAACATATTCAACAAAGACAAAGAAGAACGGGGTATTTTCAGTTTTCTCGCCGAAGTTAAAATCGTGACCGAATGAAGAGGTAAGCCTACGATGGTATCTTTCGAGTTTCCCACCACCGTCCGAAACGTTATAAGGAACCCCAATATGTTTGTGAAACTCGCTCTTCTGATTGTAAGGGGTTTGAACAGCAAACACAGCGTCGCCCTTTACGAATTGATGAAAGATTATCAGGGCGTCGGAAAGAAACGCTGCGAAATCGAAGAGTTCAGGAAACTAATGGGAATTAAGCCAGACCAATATTCCATTTTCACTATGCTCAAGCAAAGGGTTCTGGATGTTGCCGTCAATGAGATAAACGAAAAGACGGATATTAAAGTCGAATACTCGTTGGAGAATCTTTGAAGGAAGGTCAATGCCCTGCTCCTCAAAGTCAGTCCGAAGGATGAGGAAATGGAGCAACACAATGCTACCCAATCAATCAGAGAAAAACTTCATGCTTTCTGACTAAATGATAAAAAGATCGAAGGGCTGCTCAAAAAACACGACGAACAATATTTGCGGGCAAATATCGCAATCGTGGAAGAACAACTGAAAAAGGGAAAAATCACCAATACGACCGGATATTTATTAAAATCTTTCGAGAGCGATTTCAGACCTCTTGAAACGGAATACGATCAGGTAAGAAAGCAAGATTTGACGGAGAAAGAATTTGAAGCCCTGGCAAACAAAGAAAGAGAAGAGCATTTCCAGCATTTGCTGCAATCGTTCGAGCAGCGAAAACAGGAACGTATTATCGCAAGAGCCGCACTCCTCTCCCCGGCAGAATTGGATCACCTCAAAGAAGAGTTCATCCAGAACACTTTGTCCAACGAAATTTTCAAAAGACTGTATCAGGCAAAAGGATTCGATAACCCGGTTATTCAGATTCAACGAAATAAATTCCTGGCGCCCGTATTGCTTACCGAGGAAGAATTGGATTTTTCAAATTTTCAGGCAACTGCTGGCCAAAATAACGCCCTGAAAACGGCTTATTCATCTCAAAAAAAATATTCTGAGACACGCTCCCCGTTCAGGATGGCGTATTTATAGGTTCTCGAATTTGAAGCCCTTGTGGTCATAAGTTTCGACCCGCCATTCTTTGCTGCTGAAATATTCGATAAGCCATTCTGAATCAATATCTTTGAATCTTTTCGGAACGACTAAAGTACGGTAACTGATAGCCGATTCGTGTTGTGCAGACAGACCTGTTATTATGCCGATGAAACAATCCATTCCGTCCGGAATATACTCTTCACCAATCTTGAACACCAGGTAAACAGTTCTTGTATTTACCCCTGCCGATAATTTCTTTTTAAAAAAGGCAGATATGAAACTACCGTTTCTGGATACTGCCCCGTCCTCGTATTTTTGTTCTCCCGATAGCATAAGGTCGCCGGTGACTTCATTCGTATCGGGTGAGACGAATATTTTAAACTCGACTTTGGAAATTTGCTTCTGATTTAAATAGTCTTCCGACATATAGTAAATCCAATACTCCTGGCAATATGAAACCAGCACATCATCAACTGGCAAGTCCGATTTTTGCGCTTTTTCTTCTTTATCCAACCATTTTATCAAATTTTCAATACTAGACGGCGTTTTATCAGGCAATTGCAAAAGGTGCATTTTGTAAAAGGAGAAAAGTCTTTTTACCTCTTTGGATACGGGGCTTTCTTCGGCATCAACAATAGTTTTGGCTTCCGTTTCTGATGCGATTTTTTCAAGCAGAGTTATTGAAGCAAGCAATCGGCCTTTTGACGATGCAATGAAGGTGATTATTCCTAATATAATATTTGGTTTTGAGCCGATAGTGACCTTGCACATAAGATGTGCATATTTCTGACGTGTATCCTTGTTTATAAAACTGAAAATCAGGTGGCTTAATGTGTTGTCCATTCCGACCGATCCTTCATAATCCTGATATTCTTCGACTGCATTAATAATTTCACATTTCGTCAAGACTCCATTACGTTCGGAACCTATCCTCACAAGATGACCATAAATAGTTCCATCCTCGTCGAAGTTGTAAAGCCGCCAAATTGAATTCGTGAAGTGATCCGGTATTGGGTTGTCTATGGTAGAAAAATTATGGTTTATGGTAGTTTTTATCCGCCCTTCTACAACTTGTTGATTTAACAACATCCGGCAGTATTTATCAAAGTAGATATTATGCGCTATCTTTTTTACTTTTCGGTTTCGGCTAATCGCAAATTTTAGTTGTGATTTATCCGGGATAATCCCCTCTTTGAGCATAACGAAGGCGGCAAGAACTTCCTTTGCCTTATTTCCGGAGAAACCGGCCTCGCTGAATTCCGACGCCCCGCGACTGTTCAGTTCTTTAATGGCTTTGCCGGAGATACTCACCTCCGATTGCTCCGTTATGACTGCTGCAAGTTGGTTGAATACCCTGTATGACCCGGTATTTTCGACTTGAGCAAACTCGAATGCCTTACGAACTAAATCTTTTGCAATTTCAAGTTTGACGGATTCAGGTTCATCTTTTTTCATACTCATTTCAAACTATTCTTTCCCCAAAGGTATAAAAGTTGCTTTGAAGTGAGTTCGGAAGAAAATATGGGTAATTAAAGCATTGGTTTTAAGTGAATTGTGAACGCCCCTGAGAGAATTGAACAGGTTCAAACTCTTTTCAAACCCGCTTCAAACTGCCCCACTCCTCTGCCCTGGTTTGTAAACCAAAAAGTTGCAGTTCGATATTGCATTCTTCCTCTTACTTATTTGCTTTTGAAGGCTGCCTCCGTAAAACTTTGCATATCGCAAACGAGCGATAAAATGAGCATCCATAAAGGAAAAGAACCAATGGTTATCAGCGCCACCGATACGGAAAAGTCAGGTATCCTATGATTGCAAGAATAACCACCAGGCAGAAAAACCCGAACCCGTTGGCCAGGTACAGTTTTTTCGCCCGGTTGATTTTTTCCAAAGCATGTAGTTCTATTTTCTCATTGTAATGATTTTGTAAGGCTTCAAACCTGTTCAAAATATCCTTCTTCTCTTGCTTTTCTTCCGTTAGCAATAGGGCATATTTTGAAACCTGATCTTGCAGGTTGGTATTATATTTTTGAAGTTCTTCGGCCTTTTGAAGTACGAGATTGTAATCCTTCTGAATTTTTGAAGTATCCGTATTTGGTTTTCAAATAGATGGAATATCCTCGTTTTCAGCCGGTAGAGCAGTGGGCGGATTGTAAAATTGTAACGTACTTTCAAAATGTTTTACAAAATCTTCACTATGTACAAAAGTCTTTCAATACTCCCTTTTGATGCGGATTTTACTCTTATGCTTTGAAAGATGATTGTAAACGGTTTTTAACGATACTCAAAGTCTGTTCGATAGTTCGCCTGGTAAGACGTATTCCATGATTGTAGTGATTTTGTAAAGTACGTTACAGGTTTCAGAAAGGCTTCAAACGCAATTCAATCATAACAAAGAAAGAGAAATAAGCAAGCCGATTGTAAGGGTTTGAACCGTTACAAGACGGCCAGGGCAACGCTGTGCCTTTTCACATCATATCTTCTAACAACTAAAACAACACATTATGTCAGAGTGGAATTTTTTTATCTGGATCGCCGGGGTAACCGAGCTGGCAGAAAACGCTCGAAACAGGGGACAGGAATCAATGCTCAAACTATTCGGATTTTTTGTGTGCATGGCATTCCTGGCCAGTTTTTCCTGTGTCTTCCTGCCTTCTAGTATCAATTTAGGAATCTGGGCAGCGATAATAGCCGGTACAGCCTGGGCTACCGCCGTTATCACTATGGACAGATTGCTTTTTGCTGCAAATGGGGTAGGGGCCATTGTTTTGAGGGGAGGGCTTATTCTGCTTACAAGCCTTATTACCTCCTTTGCTTTTCGATTCGGTTTGGACGATACGAAAATTGTCGAGCAAATCGAATATGATACAGATGCAAGAAATCGTGAACAAATTACACGGGTTGAAGAAATGAAAAAGCCGTATTTGGACAGGATGGCTGCTTTAGATAGTGTTTTGGTGAGGATAATTGAAAAGAATCCGGATAACGAATTGGCCGTCGAGGTCATCGAGAAGATAAAAGAACAACAGCGTGAAATTATGCGGGAACTTGAAGAAAAATTACAGCGGTTCGATACTTACTTCGATCCTGACCTTACCATTGGAAACAAACTAAGCACCTATTGGAATATGCCGAAAGAAAAAAAGTTTGGCGGAGCCTGGTGGTTTGTTTTCATCATGGAGATGTTACCTCTTTTTTTCAGATTCACATACAGGATATTTTATGGGAACTAACAATTTAATTATCTTCTTGCTCATCGGAGTAGTTGGCCTGATTCTCCTAATCGGCCTTTTGATTGATGCCTTTGAACCCAAAAAACAAGGGCACGACCAGAAAGAAAAAGAAGTGGTCGAAAATGAACAGCCGACTGAATCTACCGAATTTGTGCCGGAACCAATCAAGGTTTCGCCTGACCGCAAAATCTATAATGCCGTAAAACGGCAACAGGAGCAGGTAAAGAAGGATAGAGAGCAATTGTTACACGAGACCAGGATGAATTCTTTAGAAGCAGAAAGAAACAGGGCTGATTCGGCGAAGATAGAGGTTAGGGGAGAGGTGTTGAACGTAAAAGACAACATCAACGACCTGAATAATCGTCACATAGAAACATTACGCGAGGCATTGGGAGTAGAGCAGGAGAAGGCAAAAATCGAATTGTTGAAGCACATTCTTCATTTTGACGGGCAGAAACTTGAGTTTGAAAAAACAAAGGCGAAAGAAGAACTTGCGCGTCAACTTTTCGAGACAAAGATGCAAATGCAGATGGAAAAAATGGCTTTGGAGGCCTGGAAGATGAATATGACCCAGTATTTCCATGAACAATTCAATACGCTCGATACGGAGAAGATCAAATTGTTAATGGAGCAACAAAAATCTGAGCACCAAAAGATGGTATTGGATTTAAAGAGTATCGAACTGGATATTGCTTCTCAACGGGAGACATTGAAATACCAATTTCAAAAACTCGACTTGGAGACCATTAAGGTGGATATGCAAAAGGACGCCTTAAAGTTGAAGGAATGGGAAAGCGACTTGCATGTATCTGGCAACCAACAGCGCATTCGACAGGATCAATTTGAATTTTGGGAAGACAGGGTTTTAAAGCAGTACGGGTTTCCGGATTTCCAGTCCTATTTCAATCGCTGGCAAAGCATGAATGACCTGGCGAAGCAATATAATTATTCTTCCATTGATTCTTTTGCCTACCAGATGTTATCCGGAGGGAAGTACGAGCAACTTGTTAATTCTTACCAGGAACTGCAATACAGGTACCAAAAACTATTAGGGCAAATCAGTGAAAATTAGGCGTTAAAAAAGGTTCAGAGTTGGGGGTTAAATCCCCAACTCTGAAAACCTGCATGGAGTAAAGTACAAATCCCTTTCTACTTTCAGTCACCGGCGTCAGACGGCTTGTTCTGATTAGGCTTCTCCCTTCCATTTTTTCGCGCAAGGGTTCCATCCCATTAGGTAAAGAGTGACTTGTATCAGAGAAGGTTTTTTGACAAACTACTTTGTAACCTAACAAAGCGTGATGAATAGGAGAATTTACCAGGTAGCAACAAAGAGAAAGAACGAAAATATTGATGATATACACGATGACAAAAATTAGAGCGTCAAGAAAAAGAAAGCGATAATTTTTGGAAGAGTGTATGAATAATATAAAGAGAAAGAAAGAGTAAAGGGAAATGATCTTTGTTGAATTGCATAATCATTTTCAATACCTATGGTAATCAATGAGTTACAAAACACATAAGGGGAAAACAAAAAAGAACTCAAACATGAAATCTTACAATGAACTTCTGACAAGGTTGCAACGCCTTTTCGAGCGTGAAATTTTTGGCACCTTTAAGCCTGATGAAGAAACTATTGCCATCGGTGAAACCAGTCCGGAAGCCTATCTTGAATGTGTTGAAAAAGTCATTTGTGAATGGACAGAAATAATTGATGAACTACTTGACCAGCAAGAAAAGTACAGCGACGAGTGGGGTAAATTGCTGGATAGCAGGGGAGTGACATTTGCTGAATACAGTTTACTTTTCGATGCAAGTATCCCGGCAGAGGAGTATGAACATTACAGGGCATTTCAATTCTTTCATATTTTAGACGACATCCAGAAAAGGCAGTTTATCTCAGGAATCACAAATGATTTGGAGGATTATTTCGAGACTTTATTACAGCGGGATATGGGTATTCTGGATTTTTTTTTACGTGGTAAGGTCGGTGCATATTTTTCCCTGGAAACCATGAAATCACATACGCATATTGTCGCGGCCCCAGGAACCGGTAAAAGTCAGTTGATAAAACTAATGATGTACCGGTTGCAAAAAATGAGTCAGAAAAAGCGTGATAAATCCATCATTCTGATCGAACCAGCCGGCGACCTGACAAAGGAAACGCTCTTTTTTGCGCTCAACAGAGAACATGACAGAGTCATTTATATTGACCCCTATATCAATGAATTGGTGGGTACAGAAGAGCAGTACATTCCGGTGGTGAATCCATTTTACCTGTCGGAAAAAAACGACAAAAGCATTAACCGGCTTGTAGATGAGTTAACGGCTGCCTTCGTAGAAATCGTGGAAGCGTCGGAACTCACTCCGAACATGAAGTCATTATTCAAATCTTGCCTCAGGGTTTTGCTTTCCATGACCGAAAATCCTTCATTGAAAGACCTCTACGATTTTGTAGGAGAAGATGAAAAAGGCCATTTCGTACAATTGGGTTTGCGTCATCCGGACAGCGTTGTG
This sequence comes from uncultured Bdellovibrionales bacterium, assembly GCA_964415155.1. Lineage (GTDB taxonomy): Bacteria > Bdellovibrionota > Bdellovibrionia > Bdellovibrionales > SG-bin7 > CAYPZY01. Next base: position 2,140 of record CAYPZY010000031.1, on the reverse strand, counting down.
AAAGGCTTCTTCCAGCGCGATTTTTTCAGTGCCAACTATAAGACGACCAGGGGAAGTGTCAGGGCAAAAATTCACTCCATTATTATCTCCCCGGTTTTCAGGTATATGATCGATGGAAAGAACACGGTAGACTTCGAGAAGGCAATGAACAGCGGGAAAGTGGTTCTCATTAACCTGTCGAAGGGCGACCTTGGGCAAGAAACATCCCTGGCATTGGGAAGGCTTATTCTGGCAAATATTCAGGCTATCGCCAAGAAAAGGGTAAAAATTCCCATCGAATTCAGGAAACCCGTATATGTCTTCATTGATGAGTGCCAGAATTACATTTGTCCTACTGTGCATGAAATTTTAGCCGAAAGCAGAAAGTTCGGCGTTCACTTGGTATTGGCGCATCAGGTTTTAAAGCAATTAGGTAGTAGCCTAAGAGAAATCATAACCGGGAATACCATGCTGAAAATCTTTGGAGTTTCAGCCTCAGGCGATACCGTAGAAACTTTGGCAGAGCAGATCGGCTTTAAAAAAGAAGCATTCCAAACTCTTGAAAAACACCAGTTTTTTGTAAAAGACATTCACAGAAACCAACCGACGTTTAAAATTGTAAATCCTTTAACATTAGCCGATACCCAAAATCCGTATTTCTACTTGCCCTATGAGGAAGTGGAAGCCAACAAAGGCTATAAAAGACGCGTGCTTTCGTCGGAACAGAAAGCCTTGCTGTGGTGGATGATTAAGGATTCCGGCTATTATAAGAAAATGCCGACAATGTCTGAGAATGAACCTGTTGGAGAAGAACCGGGATTGTTGAAAAAAGCAGAACAATCATTTATTCCCAAATATGACTTGTAAGGTATGGATAAGGTAACGGGCATTCAAACACAAATCCTTTTAGCGTTGGCCAGATATAAGTTTTTAACGGTAAAGCAGATTCAGATGCTTGGCATCTCGGATGCAACATACACCAGGAAACTTTTGAAAACGATGGCAGACAGAGGGAAGCCTTTTGTAAAGTACGTTGCATTCGGGGTGCATCCCAAGGTGGGGAAATTGGAGAATATGTATTTCCTTACCCATTTCGGCAGAGATGAGTTGGTCAAAGGATTAGGCGTAGACGGTGAAAGTGTCAGACTGCCAAAGGGAACCTCGACCATGTTTTTTCAGGACTATAACCATCGTAGGAATTTTATCTTTTCCCAGATTGCTTTTTACACCTGGGCAGAAAAGGAAGGCTTCTCCGTGATCGTATTCGAGTCCTATTTCGACCAAGCCGGGAATAACAGGAAAGACGGCAATGCGGAAGCAGTTACTAAAATCGAAATTGGTGTAGGAGAGTATTTTATGCCGGACGGCGTGTTGGTTTTGAACAGGGGAGGCGAAAAGTACCTTTACCTACTGGAAATGTATAATGGCAAGGATACCAAAAGAGTATTGCAGCAGATGGAAAAACATGCGAAATGTTTGGCCCTAGGAACGGCAAATGAAAAGTATCAGGTGAAAAGAGGGTGTAGAGTAGTGGCAGTTTTTGAGTTCGAGCGGAGTATGCAAGCCGTGATCGAAAGGTTGAGCAAGGATGAAAGGTTTTCGATGATAGCCGACTTTTTCTTTTTCAAGTCGCTCAATGAGGTTTTACAAGGCGATATTCGGGAGAACTGGAAGAATTTGAAAGGAGAAACGATAAGGCTGCTTTAGATGGATATGTGAGAAGCCAGATGGGGATACCATCTGGCTTCAAAAGGAATCTTGTGCCCAAAATGTCGTTAGCCGATGAGACCCAGGCCCAGGAGTCGTTTTCCGGTAAAGGCTCGATAAACGAAGGCCAAAGCGAATACGGCGAAGGCGGCCATCAGTACCACGGAAGACCAGAACACGAGCCCCGATTCGCTGACCGGGCTGGTGTTTGCCGGGCGATAATTGAAGGCGAACCAATAGAGGGCGAAGGCCACCACGAAGAGGACGGCGGCGCGGAAAAGGTCGGTAATCGAACGTTGTTGAAACATAGGATGGAATTTTTTTATGTACCCCATGTTTACATATCTGGCATATCCTGTCAAGGAGAGTTCGATTGGTCGTCGTCTTAGCGAATCGAAAGATGATTCTTTGGGTAAAATAAAAATACCCCTTAACTTTGAATCAAGTTAAGGGG
>CAYPZY010000030.1:2883-13759 GCA_964415155.1 uncultured Bdellovibrionales bacterium | reverse complement strand
GGAATATAGTTTGGGTTCTTAGACGAGTTTTCCACTTCTCCGGGAGAAGTCACAGCGAGTCGCGAATTCTTTTGCAGATAAAACTTTGCCATGATTTCCATCAGCTCAGCCCAAGTAGGGTTTGGATTTATGTGTGAGACTAGGTCGCGCACCTTTTTAAGGAGTAAGTCTTGCTCTGCTGTTAGCGTTGTCTCTATTCTTCTCGAACCATCTTTTTGTAGGGAATTTCTATCGTGTTGAATAATTGGTAAATCTAGCTCTTTACTTATAAGTTTTTGCGCTTCTTCTTTCGTGGCTCCTTTAAGCTTGGCCAAAATCTCAGCGGTGGCAGAATAATTCTTAGTTTTTCGTAAACTACGGGCCAGCATCGCAACATTTGATAAATTAACTGCACCGCTGTTTAGAGTTTTTAAAACCTCTGGAACTCTCAGACTTAATCTTGCAGCATCGATTCTTAGCTGCGCTGACTGGTTACAATAACCGATTTCTTTGGTGAGGTAGGCAAATAGACTTTGGTGTTTTTCTAGATAACCTTTAGAGCGTTCAATTTCCGAAATAGTCTCAATAATTTTGCCAATGATTTTTCTTTCCGAGGCGAATAAGTTTTTTAATTTTAAATCTAAGTCTGTAAATTTCATGTAAAGATCTCTCCTTTGTTTGAGAGATATTAGCATCAGTTTAATGAGAGACTATTCTTCACAAAATTAAGTCATAATCTACTTTTAAGAAAACCACTTGTGAAAAGAAAATTTTCACCCGACGACGTCTGTAGCTTAAATTTGTTGGTTACAGAAAGTTTAAAAGAACATCACACTCAGCATTCGCAGATCACATTTTTAGTTTGAAAACGCTGTCAAACAATTTTTGTTCTCCGGACACGAAAATTCTTTTCAAAGCGAAGCGGAGTCGCGACACTCTTTCGCAACTCGCAACTCGCAACTTCGCCAACACAAGTTGCGATAAACCCAACCACTTCTCCAGGAGAACTACCGCCACCACCGCAGCGGCCACAAACCCACTCCATCGCGCCAGCACCAAACACTTCTCCAGGAGAACTACCGCCACCGCGACAAACAGCAACCCACACCCCCCATCGCTTTACCCCGGCTTCTTTGGCTTGCCATGCTCAGAACCAAGTAGAACTCCGCGCTTCTTCAACCCAAAAAGCGCGATGAACTTACGAAACAACTCCCTGCTCAAATCCAATGACCGCCCCAAATGCGAAGACGTGTCTGCCAGCAATCGCTCCTCTGTCATGCCACCGTCCCCTGACATATCCCTTTGATGTGCAGGATTACGCAACCACCTCAAAATCATAGCTTCATCAACTTCCAAATGAAATTGCAAGCCGTAAACCTTTTCGCCATAGCGAAAAGCTTGGCCAGCACAGCGAGATGAGAAGGCTAAGTGTTCACAAGAAGCAGGGACATCAAAAGTATCGCCATGCATTTGAAAAACTTTTTCAGTTTTATCAAAATGACTAAACAAACTGTCGCTCCGACCGGCAGTAGTCAACTCCACATCACACCAACCTATTTCCTTTTCGGTATGCTTGCGAACAGAGGATCCCAAAACGTGCGCAAGAAGTTGCGAACCCAAACATATTCCTAAAATCGGTACGCCTTTTTTCAGTGCCTTCTCAATTAACTGCATCTCCACTTTGATATGGGTGTACTTATCAGCTTCATAAACTCCCATGTTGCCGCCCAAAACCACAAGTCCACCGTATTTTTCCACAGTAGGATGCGCATTAGGATCGCGTTCGAAGTTTATATAGCGAACCCGAAATTTTGATTCTTTTAATAGTGGATTGAGAGTGCCCAAGATTTCGTTTGCAACATGCTGAAAAATCAAAATCTTGCTCAAATAACAATGCCCTTTTCTAGCAGTCCTGCAGACTCAATCAGACCTGAAAGTACAGAGTGAAAATCACCCGATCCACCACCCACAAATCGTGACGAACCAAAGCGTCTTACAAATTCATTTTGAACAAGTGGTACTTTAGCTGTACCACCGGTCAAAAAAATGAGATCAACATCAGAGGCTGAAATACCAGCAGAACTTAAACACCTATCTAATGCGGCAAAAATCTTTTCGCGAGTAGAATCCGCCCAAACACCAAAATCGGCGCGAGTGAAACTCTCAGAAATGTGAATGCCTGGGTAATCAAAATCAAAACGCGTCTGAGAATCCGTGGACAGACGGCGTTTTACACCTTCGATTTCTTCGAAAAAAGGAAAGACCTGCTGATCATCCATCAAAATAAAAAGCTGTTCAATTCGGCGTCGATCAAGTTCCGTCAATGCCCACTGTTTGGTGTCGCGAATAAATTCGTAAGTATCTCGCTCTTTCAAATGAATGATGTGCGCTGGATGATTTAACTTTTCGGCAATGGAAACCGGCATACGCATGACATTGCTGCCAAGAGGAACACGATAATTACTTTTGGCACCGAAGTGCTCATTCAGCCTATGACTCATGAAAAGGCTATCAAACGCGTCGCCAGCCAAGGGACATCCTTCGATGGCCAAAACATCTTCACGAACAAATTCTCCTGGTCGCAATCGAATCAAAGTAAAATCAGAGGTACCGCCTCCGAAATCCCCGATCAACGCAATCTTTTCATCTTGCAAACGTCTGCGGATATCAAACGCCGCGGCCAATGGTTCCGGAATAAAATGCACATTTTTAAATTTGGCAAACTCGGCGGCTTTTTTCATACGATGAACAGCAAATTGATCAGCCACCGCATCCATCGAGTAGCGAGCAGGTCTTCCCAACACGACGGTTTGAACTTCAGCCCCTAATATAGCTTCGCTTCGCCGTTTTAATTCTAACAAAAAGACACCGACAATATTTTCAAGAGGCATCACGCGATCGCCAACGACGGTTCCCAAGTAGTTACGATTGGGAAGATGCGTTTTGAAAGAGCGGAAAAGTCGTCCTTCCATTTCGTTTTCAATGTACTTTTTCATCGCTTCCGTACCGTAATAACATTCGCGGTCGTGAGGAAAATAAAGGAGAGTACGCATAAGTGTGGGGTCACTGGCTGAATTATCAACAGGCAAAGCCTCACGACGTGCACCTTTAAACCAAGCACCAACGAGAGAATTACTTGTTCCAAAATCAATGGCAAGAATCGGTTGGGACATAGATTTCCTTGGGGTGTCTATTTAGAATGAACTATCACAGCGAAATTTCAAGCCCTTTTTCCGAGCTCAAATAGGTCTATACCTATGGCGCACACGACTTCAGAAGGAGAAGCATCAATGAAGCTATTAGCCTCTTTTAAAAAATCGACTATCATCTTTCGCAACTTAACCAAATCTTTCTCACCGAGACTGGCAACCACGGAATAATGTAAATCCTCACCTGCTGGCATTTCGTTCTGAAGGCGCTCAATCGTTTTAACTCGCCAGTTGAGGTGGTGTTTAATGATATTTGAAGAATCGCTGGCCAAATGCATGTGTTGCGATGAAGTTCTGTATTCGCCGCCATGAACTTCTGCCAAACCATGTTCGACCAAAAAATCCAAAGCCTGCGAAACGCGAGCAAGCGGCACTCCAAAATAAGCGGCAATCTTTTCCTTACGACTGAGACCGCCCACCATCAACGCAACGTCAACAGCCGAAAATAACCACTGGCTGTAATAGCGAGATTCAATCTCAGCACTTAACTTTTTTTCTGACTTCAAATTGCGACTTAGCTGTAGTTGTTCCGCCTTCATCTTATCTAACTCATTCGAAAAATAATCTTGAAGTTTTCTGGTCCCCGCTCTGCCTTTTTGGAGGAGCAAAAAGAAAAACTGCTTTTCTTTTTCAGAATGACCAAGATAAGAACTAATTTCCTGCGCCTGTTCCAAAGTTAAATGCCCATCATAGTTTAAGACTTTAGAAATATAAGAATTAAAAGTTCCCGCCACGCGCGCCAGCGTCGCCTTCATTCCACTTTTTGTTTTGCCACAAATGGTATTTAAGTAGTCGCGATAATCTTCGGCTGAAAACAGATCCTTATTCATTAAATACTCTTCGGAGTGATGTTAACCTTAGATTAATAATAAACGTATAAATTAATTAATATTTAGTTTATTTGGTACGAAACTTGATTTATATTGCAATGCGTCTATTAACTCGAATTGAGAAGGAGATGGCAAAATGAAATTAGCTAACTATTTAACACTGCTGACATTCTTGGTAACGGCAGTTGCTATAGACGCATTTGGTGAAGCTGGCGGCACCCGCGGTGGTGGCGGCTTTAGCAAGGATGAGGAACAGGCTTATAAGATCGGCCTTACCCGTTTTATTAAAGAGGATCTGGGCAACGAAGTTATTGCTCTCGTCAACTCGATTGATGCTAACAAAATTAAAGATAGCAACGTTAAAAAATACATTATCGCCATGAAAAACGCTGAGGCACTGGAAGGCGATATCTTGGCGTTGCGAGAAAAGATGTATGAGCCCAAAGAGGTTTGTACCAAAGAAAAAGATGAGTATGCTTTAGAGAAACGTCGCACTCCGATTTGTTTTAACTTGGGTCAACTAAGTAGAAAATTAGTTTCGTTAAATAATCTCGTGTTACTCGCACTTCACGGCCACGCTCACCAGTTCGGTTGGGAAACAAGCGAGGAAAGTGAAGCCGATCACCAGCACTCGTTAGCACAAGCCCTTACACCCGACGTGATAACCGTTTCAAGAAGCTTACAAGAAATATCGGTCGACGATGTGACAACAACGAAATCACCAGAGGTCGCTCAACTCCTCTTTTCGGCGAACACTGAACATGGCCGCGAAGGTATGACCTACGGTCAAGCCGCTACGATTTGCCAACAACAAAAGTTAGCATTTCAAAACAAATACTTTTTTGTTTATTGTGTTTACCACGAAAAAAATTGGACAGAAACTTTTAGTGAAACGAGCATCCAATTGGTGGAAGCGACCGTTAGTCAACAAAACACCTATATCGGTCACTCCCCAATTAGCAGTCGTCGCCATACTTATCTTCGCTACGAACCCGTTACTACAACCTGGAGCCAAGCTAACTCCATCTATGGTATCGAGGTGTATGCCTTGGGTAACTTCCTGACTTCGCCGACGGTCGTCCTTCTTGACTCAAGATTTTACGCTGGCGGCCCTTATGCTCTCTACTATGATTCTGCGAACGAAGCGCTAAGGTACTGCGGACTTTTAGTTCTACAAAATAAAGAAGATATTAACTACACCCGCGCTATCTGTGAAGCTGGTACGGACGAATTAAATCAAAAAAATTATTTTATTATTAAAACACAAAATCCACTTCTAAGTGGCTCCATTATTAAATAGGTGAACGTATGAAAAACTTAATCTTAAAAACGCTAGTAACAATGAGTTTAGCAACGCCAGCACTGGCACAAAACAATCCTGTCATTAATGAAAGAAACTTTGGCGGTGAGGTTTATGATTTGAGTAAGGATATAAGGATCGACAAAGAAATCCGAATTATTAGCCAACTAACCAGCATTAACAACGAGTGGCTTGCCTTTTACCAGAGCCCGAATGGACTAATAGATGTAAAGTTTTATATGACGATTATAACCGAAGATGTCACCTTTGAGGACGGGAGCTGGTATGAGTCTAAGGTTCCATCGCGCTTCCTAAAGTGTGAAAGTGGGCTGCTTCATAATAGCTGTGTAGCGGATTTTGCCGCTATTAGGAAATTCCTGCATGATCGCTATATCGACTCCAGCACTGCGCGAGGGGAATTCCTGGGCCTCGATGACACTGGCAAAAAATTGATCCTGCGCAATCATCATTCTTCCGACCTTTTCAATAATTTTTTACCTAGTAACTCGGAGACATTCGAAGTCGTCTACACTTTCTCCTTCGATTCATGTCGCGATGAGATGGGGCGAATTATAACTCTAAATAATGGAGCGAAAGCCGATTCTATCGAAAACATGGTAAAAACCTTGCGGGCAACTAATTTTGACAAAATTAAATTGTGTACTTTAACAAGTCCCAACCCTACTTGGACCACGGAAAATTTTAAGGTTAAAGATTTTGATCGCCCAGTGAGAATGGTGATTAATTCTGAAGAGCGGTTTTTTGCCGAAATACCAAACAGGTACAACGTCAACAAGCTTTGGTTCACCAAACAAAAAGATAAACAAACTGATCCAGCAAAAAGGCAACAAGCCATCCATGCCCTACAGGTTTTCACGAAGTGGGTAAAGGAAGTTTATACAGATCATCTTTTAAATATCCATTATCAAAACCTGGATACACTTAAAATTGGTCTTGCCAACGAAGCGTTCTTTAATAAAAACAAAAACCAGTTACAAGATATGCTCAACGATATCCAACAGAATTTTGCCCATCTTTCACTGATGGAGAAAATCGGTTGGTTGCGTCTTCTAAATATATCTTTCGATTCTATACGCACAGTCGAAGAACAATTGAAAACGCCAATGAATGTTAACCTTGACCGCGTCGTTCGTAGCTATAATAACTAACTAGACCAAAAACTGGCCTCCACCGAAGAATAAAAATAACTTATTCTTGAACGTGGAGGCAGTTATGATTCTAAAACTTCTCGTTTCAATTGCTTTAGCGACACCACCTGCTTCGCTAAATAAGTTCATGAATAAATACAATTCTCTGGCCACTGGCCAAAAGGTCTATGACCTTCTCTCACCATATGTCGCAGAGGAAGATCTCAACCTTTTAGAATCGATGCGCCAAATGAAGTCGCTACCAAAGGTAATCGTCGAAGGAAAGAAGCTTTTAGTTTTTGACGAGTCCATGAGAGCGACTGTTATTCCCACCGCCCAAGGAATAAAAATAAACGGCAAAGAATTTTTACCTTCGACCCCAATCAACGTAAAAAAGGATTTAGCACGAATTTCCAATTTGCTTACGACAAGAACAACACTAAATGTCTTCGGTGCTGAGGCCAACGCCATAATTCCAGCGGCAATAGCGTTAACTATTTTTCTTTTGGCAGCGGCTAAGGTTGGTGACACCTGCTACACTGAATTGAAAACCTTAGCATGCAGAGACTCCTATCGTCTCAATGAAGCCCAAGAAAAGTGTTTGTACAATTGGCCGACGGACGCTCTTAATAATTCGTCCAGAATTCTAAAATCAGAAATGGTTCCAAAAAGTGTGAAATGCGAAGAGGGAAAAGCCAAACAGGTTGAGTACTACGCGACAAATTCAAATAAGGTCGTGCGCTACCAAGTAAACTCCGATGCTTCGGTAAATAGCTTGACCGTTACTACCACTGAAACTGACATAGATCCGTTCGCGAAAAGTAAGGAATTTGCCCTTCTTGATAATCGGGTTTCTTGCACGAAGGCAGGCATTGATCTTCATAATATTGCTTGGCTCACAGCTAAAATAGTTTGCGCTAACCCCGAAGCCCTAAAAAGATTCGAAGAAATTGGCAGCAAGCAACAGGTCAGGCGTCTTAACCCACAAAGTTCCGAGAAACAAAAAGCGGGATAAACATTGCCACTGAAAACGGGGCAAAATGCGCCAAGTCTGACAGACCAAATTTTATGTTCGGCTCAGCATAAACCTAAATGGAATTATCGCGGTGATCTAACACTAGTTTTATAAGGTCTCGAGTGTTAGAAATCCCTAATGCTTAAGCAAGCCACGATGACACAGATCCGTAGTGGCGAATTGACAAGAAAGAATGGCCATATAGTAATCGTGATGCGCCATTATCCTAGAGGTCTTGCCAAAAAATTCATTGATGAATACTTAAGTCAATTGGCCCCTGATCTTGCTCTCTTTAGAGAATTTAAAAAGTTTGAAAAATTAATCGGACACAACCAATCCTTTAAAAAAATTCGATACACAGATAGATTTGTCATTTCTGATTTGGGCTGGAACCATTTAGAGCGCCTGGCAAATCTTTCTCACGCCAAAAACGTTTACTTCGTCTGTCAGTGCAGGATGGGCGATTTTTGCCATCGTGAAATATTGATGCTTTGGGCACACTCCAGATTTAACGCCCAGATAGAAGGGGTTTTTCATCAATATCGCGGCCTTGAAGGTCCTAAGAAAAAAGTTTCCTAAAATTCTCTATTTTGTGCTACAAATTGCCGATCATGACAAACTATAACGGACTTATCACGATACTTATGGTGGATGATCGACCGGCCAACCTTGTAGCTTTAGAGGCCGTGCTAGGAAAGGTCGAGTATCATCTTATTGAGGCTCATTCCGGCAAAGAAGCTCTCGCGGTCCTCCATTCTCGCCACGATATCGACATAATTTTACTTGATGTGCAAATGCCTGAAATGGACGGTTTTGAGTGTGCTGCTCATATAAAGCAAATTCCACACTGTAAAGATATTCCAATTATTTTTATTACGGCCATTTATAAAGAAGATCCCTTCATTAGAAAAGGCTATGAAGTGGGTGCTATCGATTATTTCAGCAAACCCTTTGACCCGGAAATCTTAAGAACAAAGGTGAAAATTTATTCTTCTTTTCGTCACAAAAATCGCCTTTTAAGAGAACGAGAAACCCGAATTCAAGAGTCCGAAGAGTTACTAAAAACGGGACGTAAGCTTTCAGCCATTTTGGAAACTCTACCCGTTGGAGTTATTATCGCTGACCAACAAGGCCACATTTGTCAGAGTAATGAACAGGTATCGCGAATTCTGAAATCATCGGAACTCATACAAAAAGACTCCTACGCCGAGATTCTTGGATGGTGGGACGGCAAAGGTCGGTTGATGAAAAATCCAAATGGCCCCCTCATTAGAGCAATCACCAAAGGTGAATCATCGCATAACGAAACTATGGAAGTGGAATGTTTTGACGGCACAAAAAAAACGCTGGTAGCATCGGCGTCGCCATTAAGAGGTCTTGAAGGTCATATTATGGGAGCGGTTGTCGTCGTCCAGGACATCACAGAACACAAAAAAATCGAAGCTGACATGGAAAGTAGAATCTTACGATTGATTTCAGCCGGTGTTGAGCTCGAATCTATTCATCGATAACAAGGTCTAAATCGGATATTCTGAGTTAACACTTCAAAAAAAAAGCCCCCAAAAAATGGGGGCCTTCTAGGATTACGAAATCACAACTCACTTATTGTTGTGGAATCTGCTGATCGTAGATCCAAAGCAAATCTTCAACATAGTACTTAATGAGATAATAATCCCACTCAGCACGTTGGCCTATCAACTGACCGTCAATGTACGAAGATGCATCATTCACCATATCTTGAACGTATAACAATGCGTTCAGTGTTGATGGTAAATCGTTATTGGTTTTGATCAACTCACCATTGTAAGCAGTGATTGCCGTAACGATATCCCAAATTGCAGACACTACCTTATCGTTCGGGCCGCCGTTATCGGACTGTAATGCAGAGTTAACCTTTTTATAAAGATCACTCGCCAAAACTTCTGTAAAAATACCGGCGTTCACAATCCTCAAAACATCTGGGTAACGATATTTATCGAAATCTGAAATGTTGTCTCGATAAATCCAGACGTTTTGGTTGATCAAGTTTGCAACTAAATCCACGTTATCTTGAACTTGTTGATTCAAGATTTGCTGGTGAAGATAAGGAGCAACATTCAGCATTGCATCTTCAAGAGCAAGAACATCGTAGATCGAATTCTCAAGCACGGCCCCACCGCTGTTCATAGAGGTAGAGTATTTTTGCGCTGCCAAAATTAAATTTGATAACGCATTTAGAGTGTCAGTTTTAAAACTGTCATCCGGTCGTGTTCGCAACTGATCAGCACTGCTATCGTACACACCCTGAGATAGAGTAACCATAATCTGAGCATTTTTAACAAGAGCGGCAAAGTCAACTTTCACAGGAGTTGGCTCTGGCGACGGCATTGGCTCAGGTGGATAGTAAACAGGATCTGGAATCGTGTAGATCGGGTCAATCACGATTGGTGTATAGGTTGGACGTGGATATCGAGAATAATTTCTCCAGTAAGCACGTCTTTCTCTCCAATAGTAATCGTTGTAGTCACGTTTCGCTTCGTATTTTAAGCGGCGTTTTTCACGTTCCCAATAGCTGCTATGGTCACGGTGTTGGTCATAGCGATCACGTTTCCAGTTGTCGCGGTCACGCTCTTTGTAAGAGACCACCTCGTCACGGTATTTGTTACGAGTGTACTCCTGATGACGCTTACGTTTTTCACGTTCAGCCTCAGACTTGGCTTGGTCACGCTGTCTTCGTTCGGCCTGTTTGCGAGCCTGCTGTTCTTCGCGCTGACGTTTAACTTGAGTCTCTTGCTCGCGTTTTTGGTGTTCTTGTTCGCGTTTAGCAGATGACTCACGTTGTTTTTCCTGGCGCTTACGCTGCTCTTCCTGATCGCGACGAGCCTGTCTTTCCTGCCCTTCACGTTGTTTTTTGTCACGCTCAGCTTGCTGTCTTTGTCGTCGACTATCTTCATCTTGTCTCTTACGAGCCTCTTCTTGACGACGTTTCTCAAATTCACCTTGCTTTTTACGCGCTTCCTCTTGGCGCTTTCTTTCTTCCTTCTGCGTCTCATCCTGACGTTTACGGCGACTTTCGTCATCGCGTTTACGTTCTTCATCGCGACGTTTGTTTTGTTCATCATCGCGGCGTTTGCGCTCTTCATCGCGACGCTTGTTTTGTTCGTCATCGCGGCGCTTACGATTCTCTTCATCCTGACGCTTTTGTTGTTCGTCATCGCGGCGTTTACGATTCTCTTCGTCCTGACGCTTCTGTTGTTCCTCTTGTTGTTTCTTATTACGTTCTTCATCACGACGTTTATTTTGTTCATCATCGCGGCGTTTGCGCTCTTCATCACGACGTTTATTTTGTTCGTCGTCACGACGTTTGCGTTCTTCATCACGACGTTTGTTTTGTTCATCGTCGCGGCGTTTACGAT